>DETV01000076.1:1207-7028 GCA_002361775.1 Eubacterium sp. UBA3279 | reverse complement strand
GCACCAACCGGAAATATCTCCCGACCATGGAAGCCATAGAGCCTTTCAATGTAATCTACCAGACTGCCGAGGACGGAAAGGGAGATACCATCAAACCAAGGCTGATCGAATGTGAAGCCGACCTTTCAAGGGTCATGGTGATTGATGATACAGAAATTCCACTGACATTAATGGATGACCGCATTGAGAGAGCCATCCGGCAGAACAAAGTCCGGCTCTTGATCATTGACCCGGTGCAGGCATTTATCGGTGCGGATGTGGATATGAACCGGGCAAATGAAGTCCGTCCGGTATTCCGGAAACTGGGGAATGTGGCAGAACAGACCGGATGTGCCATTGTGCTGATCGGGCATCTGAACAAATCCTGTGGTACGCAGAGTACCTACCGGGGGTTGGGATCCATTGACATTATGGCGGCTGTCAGAAGCCTTTTATTTATCGGGAAGGTAAAGAAAGACCCGACAACGAGAGTGCTGATCCATGAGAAAAGCTCTCTTGCCCCTCCGGGTGAGACCCTTGCGTTTAAACTTGGGGATGAAGAAGGATTCCGGTGGATCGGTGGCTATGACATCAATGCCGATGATCTTCTGAACGGGAAAGAAGGAAAACCGACAGAGACAAAACTGGAACGGGGAACGAGGCTGATGGAGGAACTGCTGAAAGACGGAAAAGAGATACCGCTGAAAGACATTCAGGAAAAAGCGGCTGTGATGAACATTTCATCCAGAACCATGCGTGATGTCCGCAACCGGATGGGGGAACGGCTTGTGTATGGAAAAGGGACAGGGCGGGAAAATACTGTCCGGCTGAAATCAGATTAGGTGGCAGGATTTCTGGTTTAAAGGCAGGATTTTATAGATACCTTAATGCCTGCCACTCTGCCACTAAAAATATTTTTACATGACAGATAGGAGGGAAGGCTGTCTGTTTATGGGAAAATGTGGCAGCTTATAATTGAAAACATTGGATATTGATGGTATGATAATTCCGTGGCAGAAATGCCATGGAAGAGTTACCCATGACAGGGTGGTAGCCTCCCGAACCTTACAGACCGAAGCCTTTATGGTGACGGAATAAACAGGAAGGGAGGTGCGTGATTATGACAGCTTATGAGATTTTATCTCTTGTCATCGGCATATTGACTTTGTTGATTGCCTTTGGCAGCTTGATTGTTGCGTTTCTTGCCTTTCTTGACAGAAAGCACAAGAAGAAATAAAAATGCCTATCCTGTCTGCCAACAGGATAGGCGGTGTCCGTAAGGACAAATAACCATCTCGAGAGGCATCCACTTTGGAGTGGGTGCTCTTTCTATATCTAATGTACCACTAATCTGGTTTTTTATCAATGAAAAATCGAAAATTCATTATATTTTCATAAATCCGTCGGAGATTATTTGATTAAGAAAATAAAATATGGAGTCAGTGATTGAGCAGTTAATCTATGAAATATGGGTTAGCTGCTTTTTTTATGCAGAAAATGGAGGGGATTTTTATGGCAGCGAAAAATAAGATTGTAAATATCAAGGTGTTTTTTGATGGCGATCAGGATGCGTCACAGGTCTTTGCAGAGGTGATCGCACAGAAAATAAAGGACACGAAAAGGAAAGATTATCTTGCAAAAATGACAGATAAGGATTATAATGAACATGAGTTCAGTAATCTGAAATCTGCGTAGGATGTGCGAAAGGAACGGAGGTATCAGATGAACAACGCAATGATGTATCAAAACAGCAGACGAAAAGAAAACTGTGATACATGGAGAGTCGGTATTTACTGCAGGCTTTCCAAGGATGATGAACTGAATGGCGAGAGTGCCAGTATTTCCAACCAGAGGGATATCCTGACGAATTACTGTAATTCGCAGGGATGGCAGATCGTAGGGGTATTTCAGGATGATGGGTACACAGGATTAAACACGGAGCGTCCGGATTTACAGAGGCTTTTGCAGGCATGTGAAAAAGGTCTGGTCAATCTGGTAATCACGAAAGACCAGAGCCGTCTGGGAAGGAACCACGTACAGACAGGGTATCTGATGGAAGAATTTTTCCCGAAGCATGGTGTCCGGTATGTGGCATTGTATGATAACGTGGACACGTATGCCGGGGATAATGAGATCGCTCCATTCAAGAACGTCCTGAATGAGATGTATTCAAGGGATATTTCCAAGAAAGTACATGCTTCTTACCATCTGCAGGCTACGAAAGGCAAGTTTACCGGTGTGGTTCCGCCTTTGGGGTACTTAAAAGACCCGGACGAAAAGGGGCATCTCCTGATAGATGAGGAAACGGCACCCATTGTCAGGAAGATATTCCAGTGGGCGGTGGACGGACGGGGAATCAATTATATTTCCCGGGAGCTGGAACGCCAGAAAGTCCCTTGCCCGTCATGGTGGCACCGGAAACGGGGGAACCGTACTTATTACACAAAATGGGAGCAGAAAGACCCGGAAAACGGGAAATATGTCTGGGATGAATCATACCTGAAAGACTTGCTCCGGAATCCGGTCTACTGTGGGGATATGGCATCCCAGAAGCGGTATTACCGGTTTAAAATTGGCTCACAGGGAGACAAGGCACCGGATGAATGGATCACAGTGGAAGATACCCATGAACCGATTATTTCAAGGGATACTTTTGAGCTGGTACAGGCGAAAATAAGATCAAGGAAAAGGCAGAATACCACTGGGGAATACAGCATTTTTGCGGGACTGCTTCGATGTGCGGAGTGCGGAGGGGCATTAACCATCCGTAAAACCAACAGTAAAGACCCACGTGAGATTTACACCTGTTCCACTTACATCCACAAAGGGAAAGCTCACTGCAGTCAGCATCGGGTGGATGCAGATGATCTGTACGATGCAGTACTTTCCAAAATCCGTGAATGCGCCAGAATTGCCGTCGGCGGATGTGAGGATATGGAAGAGCGTGTCAGGGAACTTTGCTGTGAAGATGAACTGGATCACAGGGACAGTATTGAAAAACTGGCAGCGAAACAGAAAGACAGGCTGGAGTCACTTGACCGGCTGATTGCCCGCCTTTATGATGACCTGATCAGTGAAAAGATTTCAGAAGCTACTTTTGATAAGATGCTGGAGAAAACACAGAAAGAACAGTCTGAGATCAAACAGGAGCTTGTAAAAAATCAGAAACTGTTGGATGCAGAAGAAAAGCTGGATGCCCAGTCTCAACAGTGGGCAGAAGATATTGGCAGCTATACAGACATCACAGAACTGGATGCCAATATACTGAACCGGCTGATCAGCAAGATTGTCATTTCAGAGCCGCAGGATGATGGAAGCAACAATTCCCATGCGGTGGAAATGGAAATTCATTTTAATTTAAGTCCAATACCGGAGCTTGGAACCATCGAAAGAGGTTCCAGCTCCATAAGATATTTCTAATCTATCATATTTTTATCAATTTCAAGCCCATTCGGGCAAAAATTTTCTCATATTTGGCATTATACAGCTCATGGCAGGAGCAGGAATCATGCTGCTGGGAACTACCCTGATTCCCCAGCTGGCAACACTGTTCGGTTAATGGGGTAATGGATGAACACCATTATCGAACGAATCACGGAAGCCATCAAGGAGATCCTCATTGGGATGATCCAGAATGGTCTGGAAGGGATGTTTGTGGAGGTCAATGATAAGGTGGGAACGATTGCCAGTCAGGTCGGGCAGACCCCGCAGGGATGGAACGCAGGGGTTTTTAACCTCATCCAGAACCTGTCCCAGACGGTGATCGTGCCCATCGCCGGTCTGATCATCACGTTTGTACTTTGTTATGAGCTGATCACGATGGTCACACAGAAGAATAACTTCCATGAGTTTGAAACCTACAACATTTTCCTCTGGATCTTTAAGGCATATGTGGCGATTTACCTTGTGACGAACACATTCAATATCACGATGGCGGTATTTGATGTGGGGCAGCACATCGTAAATGGTGCAGCCGGTGTGATCTCCGGAAGTACGGCGGTGGATGCTTCTGCCGCCATTGCTACCCTGACGGAATCTCTGGAAGATATGGAAATCGGGGAACTGTTTTTACTGGCAATGGAAACACTTCTTATCAGCCTTACCATGAGCATCCTCTCCGTGATTATCACGGTGATCATGTATGGCAGGATGATTGAGATCTACCTTTATACTTCCGTGGCACCGATCCCGTTTGCCACCATGACCAATAAGGAATGGGGCAATATCGGGAACAACTATCTGAAAGGCTTGTTCGCCCTGGCATTTCAGGGATTCTTCATGCTGGTCTGTGTCGGCATTTATTCCGTACTGGTCAATGCGATGACCATATCCACGAACCTGCATGGGGCAATGTTTTCAGTGGCGGCATATACGGTCGTATTGGCATTTTCACTGTTTAAGACCGGAAGCCTCAGTAAATCGATATTCAATGCCCACTGATGGGCAGGAAAAGAAAGGAGTACTACTTATGGCGTATGTACCAGTACCCAAAGACCTTACAAAGGTCAAGACAAAAGTAGCATTGAACCTGACAAAGCGGCAGCTGATCTTTTTTTCACTTGCCGCAGTAGTGGGAGTCCCGTTATACCTGCTGGCAAAGAAACCCCTTGGTTCCAGTGTGTCAGCGATCCTTATGGTAACTGTCATGCTGCCATTTTTCTTTATGGCAATGTATGAAAAAGACGGTCTCCCTTTTGAAAAAGTGATGGGAAATATCATCCGCCAGAAATTCCTCAGTCCGGCGAAACGTCCATACAAGACGGAGAACTTCTATCAGGCGGTGGATTCCCTCGTAAAGAAGGAGGGCGTGCCGGATGGCAAAAAAGAAGAAACAGGCACAGCAGCAGTGCCTGGAAGCGGCGGCAAGAAAAAACCGTCAGGAAAGAAGAAAAAGAAACGACAAAAAGGAAAGGGAAAAGGAAAAGCTTAGGAAGAGACAGGAGAAGGAAAGGAAAAAGCAGAAGAACATTCCCCATACTGCCCAGCAGAGCATCCCGTACCAGCGGATGTTTTCGGATGGCATCTGCCAGTTATCGAAGAACTTTTTTTCCAAAACTGTACAGTTTTACGATATCAATTATCAGCTTGCCCTGAATGAGGATAAGACCACGATCTTTGAGAATTACTGTGATTTCCTGAATTACTTTGATTCTTCCATCAGTGTGCAGCTGTCTTTTATTAACCAGCAGGTGGATGTGGCAGAGTTTGAAAAGAGCATTGATATCCCGGACCAGAACGATGATTTTAATGAAATCCGGGAAGAATACCGGACAATGTTAAAGAACCAGCTTTCCAAAGGGAATAACGGTCTGGTGAAGACGAAGTATATCACGTTCGGGATTGAAGCGGAGAGCTTAAAGGTAGCAAGACCGAGGCTTGAGCGGATTGAGGCAGATATCCTCAACAACTTTAAAGTGCTTGGGGCACAGGCTCATCCATTGAACGGGGTGGAGCGTCTTGAGATCATGTACCATGTGTTCAACCAGGACCGGATCGAGCCGTTCCGGTTCAATTATAAGATGCTTCCACAGACGGGGCTTAAGACAAAGGATTTTATCGCACCGACATCCTTTAACTTTTCAAAAAATTCCTCATTTATGATGGGAAAGACACTGGGAAGTGTCAGCTACCTGCAGATCCTCGCACCGGAACTGACCGACCGTATGCTGGCGGATTTTCTGGATGTGGATGAGAGCATCAATGTGAATATCCATATCCAGTCCATTGACCAGACCTCTGCCATCAAGATGATCAAGAGTAAAATCTCTGACCTGGACAAGATGAAGATAGAGGAACAGAAGCGGGCAGTACGCTCCGGTTATGACATGGATGTGCTGCCGTC
>DETV01000076.1:0-850 GCA_002361775.1 Eubacterium sp. UBA3279 | reverse complement strand
TCCAGGAATGAGAGGATGTTCCTTGTCACTGTCCTTGTGATGAATACAGCAAAGAAAAGGCAGAAACTGGACAACAACATTTTCCAGGTGCAGGGCATCGCACAGAAATATAACTGTTCCCTGCGTCCTTTGGATTACCAGCAGGAAGCGGGGCTGATGTCCTGTATCCCACTGGGAGTGAACAGAATCGAGATTCAGCGTGGGCTTACCACCTCGGCAACAGCGATCTTTGTGCCATTTACGACACAGGAACTGTTCCAGGAAGGGGAAGCCCTTTATTATGGTCTGAATGCGTTGTCCAACAACATGATCATGGTGGACCGGAAGCGGCTTAAGAACCCCAACGGGCTGATCTTAGGTACTCCGGGTTCCGGTAAATCCTTCTCTGCAAAAAGGGAGATAACCAACTGTTTCCTCATTACGGAAGATGACATTATCATCTGCGATCCGGAAGCAGAGTATTACCCGCTGGTGCAGGCACTGCATGGGCAGGTAGTCCGTATCTCCCCGGTATCGACCCAGTATATCAACCCGATGGACTTAAACCTTAACTATTCCGAGGAGGATAATCCGTTATCACTGAAATCGGATTTTATTTTGTCCCTTTGTGAGCTGATTGTGGGAGGAAAGAATGGTCTGGAACCGGTGGAAAAGACCATCATTGATCGGTGTGTACGGCTTGTATATCAGGAATACCTTTCCGACCCGGTGCCGGAGAAGATGCCGATCCTTCAGGATCTGTATGACCTGCTCCGGGGGCAGGATGAACCGGAGGCACAGCGTCTGGCAACTGCACTGGAAATTTACGTTACCGGTTCATTGAATGTTGATCCTATGTCAAGAAAAAGTA
>DETV01000109.1 GCA_002361775.1 Eubacterium sp. UBA3279 | reverse complement strand
TTATGACCACTTCGATACCTCTCCTTATATCCTTTGTGGTCTGTCGCACCCGTCTCGCTCAGAGACAATTGGTATTCTACCATCCAAACGCCTTACTGTCAATACCTATTTTACATTTTTCTATTTTTATTTTTTTCAGCAACAAAACGCCGGTTATGACGTTTCGCTGCTGTCTTCCAAAAGAAAAAGTTCTGCTACAGGAAGATCCTCCGGTGTGGTTATTTTTATGTTTTTGTAAGCCCCTTCATAAACCTTTACTGGATGTTCCCCATACTTTTCCACTACCATGGCATCATCCGTAATCATAGTACAATCTCCCTGTAAAGCCTGAATGTAAGCATTTGCCACCAGTGAATAAGAGAATACCTGAGGAGTCTGGATATTCCATACTCTGTTCCTATCCGGCGTAGAACAAACAATCCCCTCATTATCTACTATTTTGACTGTATCTTTTGAAGGCATACCTGCCACACAGGCATCCCATTGTTTTACGCATGATAAGCCTCTATCCAAAATTTCTTGATTCACAAAGGGTCTTGCGCCGTCATGTATAAATACATAGTCCGTCTTTTCACAGGCTGCAAGACCATTCTGAACGGAATGATACCGTTCTTTTCCCCCTGCAATAATGTTTTTCACTTTGTCGAAACCATACTTATTTACAAATTCTTCCTGACAATATGCTATTTCCTCCTGTCCGGTCACAAGAATGATCTCGTCCATCCAGGGACAATCCTGAAATGCTTTAAGGGAATAATATAATACCGGATATTCCCTGAGCTGTAGGAATTGTTTTTGAATCTTACTGTTCATCCGTTTTCCCTGTCCTGCTGCCAATATAATTCCCGTACATCTCATACCTTATCCTCCCCGGATTACCGTTCTCCCAATCTTAAATTAGGAACCGCATTCAGATCCAGACCATGACGCGTTCCTTTTTTATATTCATAATAAGCAGCCACTCCGATCATTGCCGCATTGTCTGTACAAAAAACAGGTGACGGATGATAGAATCTGATTCCTTCTCGCTCACATGCTTTTTCCATTGCGCTACGGAGAGTATTATTAGAAGCAACCCCTCCTGCTATGGCTAATTTATCCATATGATATTCTTTTGCCGCTTTTACGGCCTTCTCCACCAGTGTATCTACCACTGCTTTCTGAAAAGATGCAGCCAGATCTGCTCTGTCAAATTCTTCCCCCTGCATCTTACACTTGTTAATGTAATTGAGAACTGCTGATTTCACCCCGCTGAAACTAAAGTCATAAGGTCCATTCTCTAATTTTGCTTTTGGAAAAACAATTGCGTCCGGATTTCCTTCTTTCGAAAGTTTGTCAATCTTCGGTCCCCCCGGATAACCCAGCCCAATTGCTCTTGCCACTTTATCAAACGCCTCTCCTGCCGCATCGTCCCGTGTTCTTCCAAGAATTTCAAATTCTCCATAATCTTTTACAATTACCAAATGGGTATGTCCCCCTGACACGATCAGACACATAAACGGAGGTTCCAGATCCGGATGTTCGATATAATTTGCAGATACATGACCTTCAATATGATGAACCCCCACCAGCGGAAGGTTTTTTGCATAACTGATGGCTTTTGCCTCAGCAACTCCCACCAGAAGCGCGCCTACCAATCCGGGACCATAAGTTACTCCTATTGCATCCAGATCATCCAGAGTTACCTCCGCCTGTTCCAATGCTTCTTCTATCACCTGATTAATCTTTTCAATATGTTTTCTGGAGGCTATCTCCGGAACAACACCTCCATACAACTTATGCAGTTCAATCTGAGAAGATATAACATTAGATAGTATTGTTCTTCCATTTTTCACCACAGAAGCAGCGGTCTCATCACAAGAGCTTTCAATTGCCAGGATTAATATATCTTTCTCACTCATTTTCTTCCTCCTCAAACTGCAAGTCCACAGACTTTCCATCTTTTCCTACAAAACTATCAGGAAATATTTCCCGAATCCCGCTCATATACTCTTCCGGTCTGACAAGAGAGGGGC
Source organism: Eubacterium sp. UBA3279 (assembly GCA_002361775.1). Taxonomy (GTDB): domain Bacteria; phylum Bacillota; class Clostridia; order Lachnospirales; family Lachnospiraceae; genus Oliverpabstia. The sequence goes on along the minus strand of DETV01000109.1, from coordinate 34,297 downwards.
TGAAATGTGTCAGCCACATTTCTTTTACATTGGCTTTTTTTGCCAGACAAGCCGCCTCTTTCATTGTCATGTGTTTATATTCTCTGGCCTTTGCCTCTTTCTCCGGCTCTCCATACATACCCTCGCAGATAAAAAGATCCGATTCTTTTGCGTGTTCTTCTATAGATACAGTAGGCCGGCTGTCAGTACAGTATGTGAGTTTTATCCCTTTTCTGGCCGGTCCCAAAACCATATCCGGCGTATATATCTTTCCTTCCGCCTCCACAGTCTGCCCCTTCTGCAAAGGATTCCAGTATTTTACAGGAATTTCATTACTTCTGGCACGTTCTACGGAGAATTTGCCTCCCCGGTGGATCTGAATAGTATAACCATAGCAAAGCACATTATGATTAGCCCGGAAAGCTGTGATATCATACCCATTTATCTCAAAATGCTCCTTTGGACCCTGTATTTCTTTACAAATAATCGGGAAAGGCAGCTCCGGCGCTATCATCCGAAGAGCGCTTACTGTTTTTTCCAATCCTTTAGGTCCGATCAGAGTTAACGGCTCTGTTCTCTCGGCATTTCCCATGGTAAGCAACATTCCCGGAAGACCGCTGATATGATCCGCATGATAATGAGTAAAACAGATAACATCAATAGGCTTAAAACTCCAGCCCTTCGATTTTACCGCTACCTGGGTTCCCTCTCCGCAGTCAATCATCAGATTACTTCCATTATATCTTGTCATCAAAGAAGTAAGAAAACGATACGGCAGCGGCATCATTCCTCCTGTCCCCAACAAACAAACATCTAACATATTTTCCCTCTATTCTTTCAACTTCGTCTACAATAATTCTGTTCTTCGGGAAATTTCTACAGGTACGAGAAAATTTCTCGTCAGTAAATCATAACATTCCTCGCACAGATCGAATTTATGACTTTCCCCATCCTTATCAGAAAAGTACCCCCAGTCCGTTTCTACGCTGCAAATGCCCTCTTTGATCATCTCTGTCTCTGTTTTTATTTCCTTCCCACACTGATTGCATACAACTTTTATCAATTTACCATTTTCGTATTTTTTCATTGATATCCTCCTGAAGTTTTCCTCACAAAGTGTTTGGACTGTTCGGTTTCACCCCTATGATACCAAATTTAAAAAATAAATCTACTGGGAGTTTTCTCCATCCCTCTGCTGTTACATTTCCCCACGTTCTCTCATCATTACGATTCCGTCTTCTCTGGGTTCTTCGTAATAATTTTTTCTGATTCCCGTCTGTACAAATCCCATATTCCGGTACAAACGAAGAGCCGGTTCATTACTGGCTCTCACTTCCAGAAACAGACGGGCAACCCCTTCCTGTTCTGTGGATTTTACCAGTTCTTCCATGAGTTTTTTTCCTACACCTTGATTCTGCCAACTCTTCTTCACTGCCACATTGGTAATGTCGCCTTCATCCTGTACCATTACCACTCCGCAATAGCCCAGAATCTCTTCCTTCTCCTGCGCTACAAGGAACAGTGTATCTTCGCGAATCAGAAATGTAAAAAAACCTGTTTCTGTCCAGGGTACTGAAAAATTCTCATTTTCAATTTCCATTACCTGTTCCAGATCATCCAACTGCATTTGTCTTATTTCCATCATTTTTTTGCTTCTCTTTCCGCGCGTTCTCTTTCTGCCTGGGAAACACGGAGATATTCCGGCTGATGCTCCCGCGCTGTCTCTGTTTTTCCTTCTGCATAATATCTGGCTCCTAACGCTGCCACTGCGCCAGCTCTTTGTTTATTCAGATGTACCGGCGCAAAATCAAAAGGAACTGTCAGTTTTTCTTTTATTGTATCCCGATATACCGCTACCCCGTCTCCCAGGAAAATTACCGGCTGATTTTTCTGATTCAATTCTTCCGTCAGCTCTTCAATTCCCATAGCTGTCTGTTCTTTTACCGTTTTCATCTGATGTTGTTCGAAAGAATACAACCCGGTATATACCTGTCTTCTTCTTGCATCCATAATGGGACAGATCAATCCCGGCACATCATACAAATTATACGCCAGCGCCTCCACTGTGGGAACGCCGATCAACGGTTTATTCAAAGCCAGACCAAGACCTTTTGCTGTTGCAGAACCGATTCGCAAACCTGTAAATGATCCCGGACCTGCCGCCACAGCAATAGCATCAATACTCTCCAGATCCAATTCAATCATACGGCTGATCTCATCCAACATGGGAAGCAGTGTCTGAGAATGTGTTTTTTTGTAATTTACTGTATATTCAGCCAGAAGATTATCATCTTCTGTCACCGCTACAGAAGCTACCAGTCCTGAACTGTCAAGCGCCAATATTTTCATTTTTCTTCCATCCCTTCCAATCCTGTTATGGTAATCCGGCGATAATCAAATCCTTTATCCAGATCTTTCTCAATTACCACCTGTATAATATTTTCCGGAAGCAATTCTTCGATCAGATTTGCCCACTCAATCATGCACACACCCTGTCCAAAGAAATAATCGTCATATCCAATCTCTTCCATTTCTTCAATATCGCCAATTCGATACACATCAAAATGATAAAACGGCAGACGGCCTTCCTCATATTCCTGAATGATCGTAAATGTAGGACTGCTGATTGGCTCTGTGATTCCCAGTCCATCTGCCAATCCCTGGGTAAACACGGTCTTTCCTACTCCCAAATCCCCAACCAGCGTATATATCTGTCCTGGCTGCGCCAGCTCACCCAATTTTTTTCCCAACGCAAATGTTTCCTGTGCGCTGTTGGTTTCTATCATCATATTTTTATCCTCTCTGGTCCGCCTCTGGCATCTTTTGACCTTAACTTCTTTATAAACAGCAAAAGTATAGCACACGTTCCCACCCTCAGGCAAGTCTCCGGGAGGTTTTGCTTGCGCCTTTTCTATCTTCATATTATAATATAAAATTGATGCTAGGGGCAGAATTGTGAAAGTGCGCAGCACGAAGCAATTCGTCAGGCATCTTTTGCCCCCACATCCAGAATTGAATTCAGATGACAGTAAAGGAGAGATTTTCAATGGCAAATCCAATTATCACAATTACTATGGAAAACGGAGATGTGATGAAAGCAGAATTATATCCTGAAATCGCACCTAATACCGTAAATAATTTTATCAGTCTTGTCAAAAAAGGCTTTTACAATGGCCGTATTTTTCATCGTGTCATTCCCGGTTTCATGATCCAGGGCGGTTGCCCTGACGGTACCGGAATGGGTGACCCGGGATATTCTATCAAAGGTGAATTCGCTCAGAATGGTTTCGCCAATGATTTGAAACATACTCCCGGAGTATTATCTATGGCCAGAGCTATGCATCCTGATTCTGCCGGAAGCCAGTTTTTCATCATGCATAAAACTTCTCCTCACCTTGATGGATCCTATGCTGCATTTGGCAAGGTAACAGAAGGTCTTGAGGTTGTAGATAAGATTGCAAATACTCCCACAGATTTCCGTGACAGACCGCTGGAAGATCAGGTTATCCTTTCCATGACTGTGGATACCCAGGGAACTGAATATCCGGAACCGGAAACTCTGTAATTTTTCAGGAATTTTATATGATTGTCGGGAATTGACAAGAAGCTTTCCCGACAATCATGAATTCTTTCCCGCAGTCCATATGTTATTCTCCCCGCAATGCATCCCCCAGTAATACCTGACCCTCCAGAACACCATAATACAGTTCTTCTTTTTCTTCTATTCTGGCGCGGCCATTTGTTCCTTCTGTCAGTTCAGCCGCAAATCTTTCTTTATCTCCCACCGGAAGTAATACCTGTAATGTTACCACATCTGTATACTGAGAATCCAACAGAGGAATTTTATTTTCACCGATTATGTACTGAATTTTACCCAGCCCCTGATAATCTGTACCAATTTCAAGAATAGTTCCATACTGCTTTTCTATGATCCGGCTCTGCGCCAGCCCTTCCTGTACCGCCTTGGAATATGCCCGGACCAATCCGCCGGTTCCCAGTAACGTCCCTCCAAAATATCGGGTTACCACCACCGCCGTATTATAAAGTTCTTCTCCCAGCAATACATCCAGCATAGGCTTTCCCGCTGTACCACTGGGCTCTCCGTCATCGCTGCATCTGACGATTTCCCGGTGTTCTCCTATCACATAGGCAAAACAATTATGCGTAGCATTCCAATATTTTTTCCTCATTTCTTCAATAAATGCCAGCGCTTCTTCTTCATTCTCCACCAGTCGCACCGTAGCGATAAATCTGGATTTCTTTTCAATAATTTCTCCCACATTTCCCTGATATATTGTTTTATATCTCTCTAACATGGTAATTCTCCTTATAGATACTGTTTTTCTACCTATCATTATAAGAATCCTCTCTTCACCATGCAAGGAAAATGTGAACTTTTTATTTAGGGGTTTCAATAAAAAATGTTATTTGTTATAATAAACGGATAAAAGGAGGTACTTACATGAATTATGGTAAAAAATCAACGCAGAAAAAGCGTGAGAAGCTGAATTCCACTTCTTCCCGGATGGGAAATAAAGCCGGTGTCACAATATTGCGCGTGCTTTTTCTCAGCTTTGCCGCTGTGTGCGTGATCATAACCTGCATGGGTATAGGTGCTTTTCGTGGGATCATTGACAATTCACCGGATATATCTGATGTAAATATCATGCCAATCGGAAATGCCACCTTTGTATATGATGCCGACGGCAATATGCTCCAAAAACTTTCTGCCCCTACGGCAAATCGTATGTCTGTTTCTATAGACAAGATTCCTCTTGATATGCAGCATGCCATTGTTGCCATCGAAGATGAACGTTTCTATGAACATAACGGTATTGATGTAAGAGGTATCCTTCGAGCCTTTGTCAACGGTGTATCCCGCGGATTCAATTTTAACGAAGGAGCCAGTACACTGACCCAGCAGTTATTAAAAAATAATGTCTTCACCAACTGGACAAATGAGGGAAAGGTGGAGCGTTTTATCCGTAAATTTCAGGAACAGTATCTGGCTTTGCAATTGGAAGCTTCTCTTACTGCTGAAGGTATGGATACCAAAAGTGTTATTTTGGAAAATTATCTGAACACCATCAATCTTTCTGCAGGAACTTACGGGGTACAAGCTGCCGCACAGAGATATTTTGGTAAAAATTCTCAGGATCTTACTCTGTCAGAGTGTGCCGTTCTTGCGGCGATTCCTCAAAATCCCTACGCATTTAATCCCATCAATCATCCGGAGAAAAATGCGGAACGAAGAAAAAAAGTATTAAAAAATATGTTGGAACAGGGGTATATCACCCAGGAAGAGCATGATGAAGCTTTGGCAGACAATGTCTACGAACGAATCAAGGAAACTGATTCTACTCAACAGACAGCCGCTCCCTATTCCTACTTTACAGATGAATTGACCTCCCAGTTGATCAACGATTTTCAAACCGAACTGGGGTATACAAAGGTACAGGCTCAAAATGCTCTCTACAGTGGCGGTTTAAGTATTTACACCACTCAGGATCCGGATATTCAGGCTATTATGGATGAAGAATATCAGAATGAAGAGAATTTCCCTTCCAACACACAGTTAGGACTGGACTGGGCTCTCACCGTAACAAAAGCAGATGGCACGACTCAAAACTACAGTAAAGAAATGATGCGTCTGTATTTCCGTGATCATGTGGATGATCAGTTTGACCTTCTCTTTGAAACAGAGGATGAAGCCCGCGCCTGCGTAGAGCAGTACAAGGAAGCTATAATGGGAGACGGAGATTCTATTGTCGCGGAAAGAATCAGTTTTTCTCCCCAGCCACAGTCTTCCATGGTAATCATTGATCAGCATACCGGATATGTAAAAGGCATTGTGGGAGGCCGAGGCAAAAAAACTGCCAGCCTCACGCTCAACCGGGCTACCGACACCTACCGTCAGCCTGGTTCTACTTTTAAACCTCTGGCTGTTTACGGACCTGCGATCAATGATCTCAGTCTGACTCTGGCAGATACTTATGTGGATCAGGGAATCACCTATGAAGACACCAACCGCCCTGTAAAAAATGCTTACAGCGGTTACCGGGGAACCATGACTATCCGGGATGCCATCAAAGTTTCCTGTAACACCATTGCCATTCAGGCTTTTCGTGATCTTACTCCCCGTGTAGGTTATAATTATCTGAAACGACTGGGCTTTGAAGAAGTAACTGATCATAAAGTTATCAACGGACAGGTTTTTGATGATGCCCGGGAACCTACGGCTCTTGGTGGTATTACCACTGGTGTTTCCACTTTGGAGCTGACTGCTGCCTATGCGGCGATTGCCAACAAAGGCACCTATATCAAACCTGTTTTTTATACCAAAGTGTTAGATCATAAGGGCAATATCCTTCTGGAAAATGAACCGGAGACGGAACAGGTCTTCCGGGACAGCACCGCATATCTTCTCACCAGCGCCATGGAAAGCGTTGTCAATGACGAAGGCGGTACTGGTGGTGATCTGAGATTAGATAATATGCCCGTAGCAGGTAAAACAGGTACCACATCTGCAACCCGTGACGTATGGTTTGCCGGATTTACACCTTATTATACCTGTGCCGTATGGGCCGGTTCCGATACCAACGAATTATTGGTAGACGAATGTAAGAGTTTCCACAAAACACTGTGGAAAAAAATAATGGGAAGAATTCACAGTGAACTTCCCTCTGCTGATTTTGAGATTCCTTCCAACGTTCAGCAAGCTACCATCTGCAGCGAAAGCGGCTTGTTGGCTGGTCTGGGATGCAGTACCAGAACCGAGTATTTTGACTCTTCCACGATTCCCACTACTCGCTGTACACAACATTATGTTCCCCCCACACCGGAACCGACACCGATTCCAACACCTACAGAAGATCCGCTGGGAGGACTGGGTACAGAAACAGTTCCCGGTGATTCTACAGTTCCCAACGGGGAAAACCCCGGTGACACTGCTGCGCCTTCAGATTCCAATACAGGAGGAGACGGAACTGTGACTGTAGTTCCACCAGCCGGTGGCGATGGAACTTCCACACCTCCTGCCACTCCGGAAGGTGGAACAGAAACACCACCAACGCCTTGATTTTGCTTCGGCATATTTTAATAATACCAACAAAATATCCCATAGAAGTTTGCAAATAACACTCACTTCTATGGGATATTTTCTGTTTCTATATTAAATTCCAGCTATCGTCTATCTGGAATTTTTCGTTTATTCCACTACCAGTTTTGCAGCTCCAAAGATTCCCGCATCGTTATCCAGTTTTGCAAGAACAATAGGAGTATCTTTACAGGAGAGGAATGCATCTCTCTGATAGTATTTTTTCACTGCATCAATCAAAGGCTGTCCTGCTTTTGATACGCCGCCTCCAATTACAAATACTTCCGGATCTACTACGCATCCAAAAATTCCCAGTGCATTTCCCAGATATTCTGCAAAGCGGTCTACGATTTTTGCTGCTGTCGCATCTCCTTCTTTGTATGCGTCAAAAATTGCTTTAGCGCTGATATCTTCCGCATTCAAAACTGTAGGCTCTGTCTCAACAGCAAGAATCTTCTTTGCCAGACGTACAATACCTGTTGCAGAAGCCATCTGTTCCAGACATCCCTTATTTCCACAATTACAGGATTCTGTTTCAGAAGGATCAACACAGGCATGTCCGATCTCACCGCCTGCTCCATGGGCTCCTGTTACAATTTTTCCGTCAACAATAATTCCGCCGCCAACACCGGTTCCCAAAGTTACCATAACAAGGCTTCTTGTACCTTCTCCGCCGCCTTTCCACATTTCGCCCAGAGCAGCTACGTTGGCATCATTTCCTACTTTTACACAAATTCCATTCAGAAGAGCTTCCAGCTCATCTGCCAGCATGGTGTAACCCCAGTGAAGGTTAACAGCTACGGATACTTCTCTCTCTTTGATTACCGGACCGGGAACGCCTACGCCCACACCGGAAACCTGCTCTTTTGCAATACCTTTTTCTTCCATTTTTTTCAGAATAGATGCAGCCACATCCGGAAGAATTTGTTTTCCTCCATCCTCTGTCCGGGTTACGATTTCCCACTTATCACATAACTCGCCATCTGTCTTAAAAAGACCACATTTTACTGTTGTACCACCAATATCAATTCCAAAACAATATTCTGCCATTTTTATTAATCCTCCCTTTTTCTTGCCAAATTCGCCTGCACCCGATTATATAATTCCTGTGCCGCATTATATCCCATCTTCTTCTGTCTGTGATTGACAGCCGCTGATTCTACGATCACTGCCAGATTCCTTCCCGGACGAATAGGAAGAGAATGACATACCACCTTATTTCCTAAGATCTCTGTGTATTCTTCTTTTAATCCCAGGCGGTCATACTCTTTATCCCGATCCCACTCTTCCAGTTTGATCACCAGGTCAATGGACTGGGTGTTTTTTACACTCTCCACACCAAACAATGTTTTCACATCAATGATGCCTATTCCCCTCAGCTCAATAAAATGCCGGGTAATATCCGGTGCGGTTCCCACCAGCGTCACATCGCTGACTTTACTGATCTCCACCACATCATCGCTGACAAGACGGTGTCCTCTCTTCAGAAGTTCCAGAGCAGCCTCACTCTTACCGATACCACTTTCTCCCATGATCAGTACGCCTTCACCATATACGTCCACCAACACACCATGGATGGAAATACAGGGGGCCAACTGTACATTCAGCCAACGGATAATCTCTGCCATGAAATTAGAAGTCGTTCTCTCTGTTCCCAGTATCGGGACCTCGTATTTTTTTCCCAATTCCAACATATCTGCATCTGGCTCTGTCATAGTCGTAAAAATGACACAGGGAATTTTTTTTGAAATAAATTCTTCAAAACAGCGAAGTCTCTTTTCTTTTTCCAGGTGCATCAGATATGTATATTCCACATAACCGATAATTTGTACACGTTCTGAAGCGAAATGCTCAAAATACCCGGTAAGCTGCAAAGCAGGTCGGTTGATGTCAGGAAGAGTGATACGGATTTTCTCCATATCCACATCTGGTGTGAGATTTTTCAGATTCATCTCTTCAACCATGTAGGTCAATTTTACAGCCTTCATATCAAATCTCCTTTTCCTAATAGTTCTGATATAATCTCATTGTATTTATTGTACCATACGGTATATCCGGTTGCAATAAAACAGTTGTTACTGATGAAAAAATTCGTACACTTTTTTTGCCGCCTGTTCATTCATGGATGGAATCGTTTTTAATTTTTCCACCGAGGCATCCCTTATTGCTTCCATTGACTTAAACTCTCTCATCAGAGACTTTTTCCGGGCAGGACCTATTCCTTCAATATCATCCAAAACGGAGTGAATCTGCCCTTTACTTCTGAGCAGTCGATGATATTCTATAGCAAAACGGTGAACTTCATCCTGAATCCTGGTGATCAATTTAAATCCTTCCGTGGAATGATCTATGGGAATTTCTCTGTCCTGAAAATATAGTCCCCTTGTTCGATGGCTGTCATCTTTTACCATCCCACATACAGGAATAGAAATGCCCAGATTATTCAGCACCTGTTCTGCCACATGAACCTGCCCTTTTCCTCCATCCATAAGAATCAGATCCGGAAAATAACTGAAACCACTTTTTTCCTCTTCTTCCCGTTCTTTTATTCCTCTCTGAAACCGTCGGGAAAGAACTTCTTCCATACTGGCATAATCATCTGGACCTTTCACCGATTTAATCTTGAATTTTCTGTAATCACTTCGTTTCGGTTTTCCCTTCTCATAAACCACCATGGATCCCACCGACTCAAAACCACTGATATTGGAAATATCATAAGATTCCACCCGGCTTATCTGTTCCAGCCCCAACAGCGTTCCAATTTCCTTCATTGCTCCGATTGTTCTGCCCTCTTCTCTCTTCAGTTTTTCTTTGTCCTGAGAAAGAACCATCTGTGCATTTTTTCCTGCCAGTTCCACCAGCTTTTCTTTTGTCCCCTTTTTAGGCACCCGGATATACACCTTCTGTCCTCTTTTTTCCGACAACCATTCCTCTAAAACCGGAATTTCCTCGATTTCCTCCTGCAAAATCAGCTCTCTTGGAATAAAAGGCGTTCCGGCATAAAACTGTTTTACAAAATTCAGCAACACCTGACCTGGACTTGTATCTGCAGCTATCCTCAGATAAAAATGATCTCTGCCGATCATTTTCCCATCTCTCACAAAAAACACCTGAACCACCGCATCCTCTTCGTCTGATGCCATAGCGATCACATCTTTATCTTCTCCCTGACTTCCGGTAATTTTCTGCCGTTCTCCGATTTTTTTAATACTCTCTATCAGATCCCGATATTCTCCCGCTTCTTCAAACCGAAGTTCTTCGGAAGCTTCCATCATTTTCTGCTCCAGTTCTTTTAATAATTTTTTATATTCTCCGTTAAGAAAATCCAATACCCCATCTATCTGCTCCCGATATTCCTCTTTTGACACATAACCCTGACAGGGAGCTTTGCACTGTTTGATATGATAGTATAAACAGGGGCGTTCTTTCCCTATATCCCGGGGAAGATTTCTGTTGCAGGTACGGACATGATATAATTTTCGAATCAGCTCCAACGAATCTTTTACAGCTCCCGAACTGGTATATGGACCGAAATATTTTCCTTTATCTTTTTTCAGCCGACGGGCAAATAACACACGGGGATACTCTTCATCCACCGTCACCTTAATATACGGATAACTTTTATCATCTTTCAGCATGGTATTGTACTTGGGGCGATGTTCTTTGATCAGATTACACTCCAATACCAGAGCTTCCAGTTCCGAATCCGTGATAATGTACTCAAAGCGGGCTATCTGCTGTACCATCTGCTCCTTCTTGATCCCCAGATTTCTGCTGCTCTGAAAATATTGCCGTACCCGGTTTTTTAAACTGACCGCTTTGCCCACATAAATGATTTCATCTTTTGCATCATGCATAATATAAACTCCCGGTTTTCCGGGAAGTTTTTTCAGTTCTTCCTGAATATCAAACATATAATCTTATCAACCCCTCTTTCTAAAAAAGTGTCACTGTGAACAAAATAAACAGTAACGAAAAAGCTCCCGCAGCAATCATCTTCCGATGCCTGCTGCGACAGCCTCCTTATTCTACTCGATATCTCCCTTTTCGTTTTCAGAAACTTCCAAAATCTCCTCCGGATGACTTTCCGTTTCTTCTGTCCCTTCCACCTGATGGAGAATCTCCATAAATTCTTTACCGGTGATCGTTTCTCTCTCAATGAGGAAGGCTGCAATTTTATCCAGCGCTTCTCTGTGCTGAACAAGAATATCCTTTGCCTGTTCATATGCATTTTTCAGCATGATCATTACTTCATGATCGATCTCTGTGGCTGTGGCATCCCCACAATTTAAAGTAGCCTGGCCACTCAGATACTGACTTTCTACAGAAGCCAGTCCCATTAATCCAAACTTCTCAGACATTCCGTACTGGGTGATCATTGCCCTTGCAATCTGGGTAGCCTTCTCAATATCATTGGAAGCTCCTGTGGTCACATTGCCAAATACAATCTCCTCCGCTGCACGACCTGCCAGAAGTCCTACCAGCATCGCTTCCAGCTCCGTCTTGCTATTCAGGTATTTTTCTTCTTCCGGAACCTGCATCACATAACCAAGAGCGCCCATAGTTCTCGGTACAATCGTAATCTTTTGTACCGGCTCTGCATCTTTTTGAAGAGCGCTCAAAAGCGCATGACCCACTTCATGGTAAGATACGATTTTTCTCTCTTCCTGGCTGAGAATTCTATCCTTTTTCTCTTTACCCACCAGAACCACTTCCACCGCTTCATACAGATCTTTCTGAGAAACTGCTTTTCTTCCATTCTTTACGGCCAAAATCGCCGCTTCGTTGATCATATTTGCCAGATCAGAACCTACGGCGCCGGAAGTTGCCAGAGCTATCGCATCCAGATCCACACTCTCATCCAACGAAACATCTTTGGAATGTACCTTCAGGATATTTACCCTTCCCTTCAAATCTGGCCGTTCCACAATAATTCTCCGGTCAAAACGTCCCGGACGAAGAAGCGCCGGATCCAGAATCTCCGGACGATTTGTTGCCGCAAGTATCAAAATACCCTTGGAAGAATCAAATCCATCCATTTCAGCCAGAAGCTGATTCAGAGTCTGTTCTCTTTCGTCATTGCCGCCTCCAAACCGACTGTCACGGCTCTTACCGATGGCATCAATCTCATCTATAAAAATAATACAGGGAGCATTTTTCTTTGCTTCCTCAAACAGATCCCGGACACGGGAAGCGCCCACTCCCACGAACATCTCCACAAAATCCGAACCTGACAGAGAGAAAAACGGCACATGAGCCTCCCCTGCCACTGCTTTCGCCAGCAATGTTTTACCTGTTCCGGGAGGTCCCACCAAAAGAGCCCCCTTGGGGAGCTTGGCGCCAATAGTAGTATATTTTACCGGATTATGCAGAAAATCCACTACTTCCTGAAGAGATTCCTTTGCCTCGTCTTCTCCTGCCACATCTTTAAAAGTAACCCCTGTCTCTTTCTGTACATAGGCTTTGGCTTTGCTTTTTCCCACGCCGCCCATCATACCGCCGCCCTTATTCATCTTCCGCATGATCCAGTTCATACCCACAATAAGAAGTACGAAAGGAATCAACAAACTTACGATGGTATAAATAACAGAGCCTGTGGGATCGGGAAGCACAGCATTGTAAGAAATCTTCTTACCTGTCTTTTCTTCTGCTTTCTGGATTCTTTCCACCAGCGCATCCCCATCTTCCATGGCAGTAACAGAATACTGAAATTCTATTCCTTCCACTTTCTGTTCACTTGGCACAATGGTAAGCATTCCATCCTGCAATTCCACTGACTTGATTTTTCCTTTTTCCAACATCTCTACAAATTTATCATACGTAATCTCTTTCGATGTAGAACTCTGGATAATATTACTGAACAAAGTCCAGATTAATAAAGTTGCCAGTACACAGATCAGCAACACCAACAGTGATGATTTGTTTTTAGGGTTTTGAGGTCCCTGACCCCCATTTCCATTTTGACCGGGTCCACCCGGTCCCTGATTATAATTATTAGGTCTTTGATCCATAATTTCCTCCTTAATATACTTCCTCATTATAAAGATTTCTTCGCCATAAATCAACTCCTTTCCCTTTATTCTTCCCGTAAAAACAACTTTTTCACGAAATTTTCATATTTACAGTAGCATTTGATAATGAGTTTGTAGTATACTAGTTTATGTGTTTTTATTATGACCATACACATAGGAGGACATGATTTATGAAGATCGGATTTGATAACCAGAAATATCTTTCCATGCAGTCTGAACATATCCGCGAACGCATTAATCAATTTGATAATAAACTTTACCTTGAATTCGGCGGGAAACTTTTTGATGATTTTCACGCTTCCCGGGTTCTTCCCGGATTTGCCCCAGACAGTAAACTTCAAATGTTGATGCAACTGGCTGATCAGGCAGAGATCGTTATCGTTATCAGCGCCGGAGATATTGAGAAAAATAAAATCCGGGGTGATCTCGGTATCACCTACGATACGGAAGTTCTTCGTCTGATTGAGGTTTTCACGGAAAAAGGACTCTATGTCGGCAGCGTAGCCATTACTCAGTATGTCGGACAAAACAGCGCAGACCAATTCAGAAAACGTCTGGAAAAATTAGGTATCCGGGTATATATTCTTTACTCTATTGAAGGTTACCCCAATAATATTCCTTTAATCGTCAGCGACGAAGGATACGGAAAAAATGATTACATTGAAACCACAAGACCTCTTGTAGTCATCACTGCTCCCGGTCCTGGAAGCGGAAAAATGGCCACCTGTCTTTCTCAGTTATACCATGAACAGAAACGGGGAGTCCGGGCAGGCTATGCCAAGTTCGAAACCTTCCCTATCTGGAATATACCTTTGAAACATCCTGTAAACCTGGCTTATGAAGCGGCTACTGCCGATTTAAACGACGTAAATATGATCGATCCCTTCCATCTGGAAGCTTATGGCAAAACCACAGTTAACTATAATCGTGATGTGGAGATCTATCCTGTGGTAGAAGCCATGTTTGAGAAAATTTTTGGCGAATGTCCTTATAAATCCCCCACAGATATGGGAGTAAATATGGCAGGAAACTGTATCATAGACGACAGCGCCTGCAAGGAAGCCTCCTGTCAGGAGATCATCCGCCGTTACTACGAAGCCAAAGCCGGTGTTTTGGATGGGGTGAGAAAAGAGGAAGAAGTATACAAGATCGAACTTTTGATGAAGCAGCTCCACATTTCCACCACTGACAGAGCGGTAGTTACTCCTGCTCTGAACAGAGCAGAGGAAACCGGAAGTCCTGCTGCAGCAATAGAACTCCCGGACGGACGGATCGTATGTGGTAAAACTTCTGATCTGCTGGGCGCTTCTGCCGCCCTGCTTTTGAATGCTTTAAAGGAACTGGCCGGTATCGATCATAAACTTCACGTAATTTCTCCTGCCTCCATCGAGCCGATTCAGACCTTAAAAACCGCTTATCTGGGAAGCAAAAACCCAAGACTTCACACCGATGAAGTTCTCATTGCTCTTTCCAGCAGCGCAGCTTCCAGCAAAGAAGCTCAAAAGGCGCTCAGCCAGCTTCCAAAATTAAAAGGATGTCAGGTACACACATCTGTTATGTTATCCAAAGTCGATGTGGGTATTTTTAAACGCCTTGGTGTTCAGCTTACCTCTGAACCAAAATACGAACACAAATCCATGCTTCATTGATAAAATACAAAAAAAGCTTCCAACAGAAATCCTCCATGATTATCTGTTGAAAGCTTTTTTCATTTTACCCTTTATTTTTCTGTGCCATATCCGTCTGGATTCTGACTCTGCCATCTCCAGGAGTCCTGACACATCTCATCAATACCGTACTGCGCTTCCCATCCCAGCTCTTTCTTTGCTTTTTCCGGATCACAGTAGCACATAGCAATATCTCCAGGTCTTCTGTCCTTGATCTCATACTTGATCGCATGACCACACGCTTTTTCAAAAGCATGTACCACCTGAAGAACGCTGTATCCATGACCTGTTCCCAGGTTATATACGCATACGCCTGCTTTTTCTTCCAGTTTTTTCAGCGCTTTTACATGGCCTACTGCCAGATCCACCACATGAATATAATCACGCACGCCGGTTCCATCCGGTGTATCATAGTCGTCACCGAATACTCCCAGACATTCTCTCTTACCAATAGCAACCTGAGCTACATAAGGCAGAAGGTTGTTCGGGATACCCTTCGGATCCTCTCCGATCATTCCACTCTTGTGAGCGCCGATTGGGTTAAAGTATCTGAGAAGAATTACATTCCATTCCGGATCAGAAGTATGGATATCTGTGAGAATCTGCTCTAACATCCATTTTGTCCATCCATAAGGATTTGTACATGTTCCTTTCGGACATTCTTCTGTGATCGGAATAAATGCGGGATCGCCATATACTGTAGCTGAAGAGCTGAAAATAATATTTTTTACTCCATGGCTTCTCATAGAATCGCAAAGAGTCAATGTTCCTGCAATATTATTTTCATAATACTCAATCGGTTTTGCCACGGACTCTCCCACTGCTTTCAATCCTGCAAAATGAATTACCGCATTCACCTGTTCTTTTTCGAAAACATCATCCATAGCTGCTTTATCACGAATATCTGCATTGTAGAAAGTCACTTTCTTTCCTGTGATCTCTTCCACACGCTCCAATGCTTTCTCACTGGCATTATAAAGATTATCAACCACTACTACATCATATCCTGCATTCAACAATTCCACACAGGTATGACTTCCAATATACCCTGCACCGCCTGTAACTAAAATTTTCATTTCAGTATCCTCCTTTAAGCTCGAACATGGGATTTTTCCCTGTTATGATAGTTTTGCGTACCTCATCCTTTTTAGTGTACCATTCCTATAGGTAGAATTCAATAAATATTTAACCAGATTTTTTGCACATTCAGCACTTTTCATCTCTGTTTTCTATTTTTACACATCCGGATTCAGTGCAGCCGCTTTTCTGAACAAGATCAGACCGATAATAAAAATAATTGCAATTGCACCCACTCCAAGATTTACCTGATTGGTAATCTGGCTGACAACACTCACCAGGGTTGTTCCTATAAAGGATGCTCCTTTTCCACAAATATCCAGCAGACCAAAATATTCTCCTGATTTTTCTGCCGGAATGATTTTTGCAAAATAGGATCTGGATAAAGCCTGAATTCCTCCCTGGAACATACCTACACAGACTGCCAGAATCCAGAACTCCACCTGTCTGTCCAACTGAATCGCATAAACTGCAATACAAAAATATGCAACGATACACACTGTAATCAGCTTTGTTCCCGAAAATTTCTTTGCCAGTTTTGCAAAAATAAGACAAAACGGAAATGCTACTAACTGGGTTACCAAAAGCGCCAGCAGCAGACCGGTACTGTCCAGTCCCAGAGATTCTCCATAGGCTGTTGCCATTTCAATAATAGTATATACACCGTCAATATAGAAAAAGAAAGCCAGTAAAAACATAAAAATATGTTTTTCTTTTCTCATTTCCTTCAGAGAATTCCAAAGACGTCCGAAACTTCTTTTTATAATCTGCCCCTGATTCTCCACATAATGAACCTGCTTATACCGTTTTAACAGGGGAAGTGTTATCAAAAACCACCATAACGCTGTAATGATAAAGGTTATGGTCATAGACATTTGCATGGATAATCCTATTTTTTCTCCTCCCAGCACCAGAGCCAGTCCTGCGCAAAAAGGAATACAGCTGCCAATATATCCCCAGGCATATCCCTGAGAAGACACATCATCCATTCTTTCTTCTGTAGTCACATCTGTAAGCATAGCGTCATAAAAAACATTACTGGAAGAATAACCGATCTTGGCAATCACAAACATCACTAAAAATACCAGCCAATGAGTCATAAATCCCAATAAAGCACAGCAAATTGTTCCCACCAGCAGCGTAACGGTAAAAATCTTCTTTTTCAGATTTTTCGTATCTGCAATAGTGCCAAATACCGGACCGATCACTGCCACCACCAGCGTGGCAATAGAAGCGGCATATCCCCAGTATGCCAGATAATCCGACGAGCTGATATTTGCCAGATCTGCCAGATAATTAAAATAAATAGGAATGATCGTCGATACCAGCAAAATAAATGCCGAATTTCCCACATCATACAAAATCCAGGCTTTTTCCATCTTTGTTAATTTCATCTTCATAGTCTGTCTTCCTCCCAATCGAGACTTTCTCATCCATAAATCATTAATTGCAGGTTAATTTTATATAATCCTATCCTTGTTTTCTGCTGTAAATCCGGTCAAATATCTGCGCCATATCCAACGTCATCTGATGTGGCGCCACAGAACTTTCAATTTTTCCTTCTCTCACGCAACGAATAACTTCCCCAATTTCATAGACAAACCCATTTTCTTCTCTATCGCCGTCAAAGATTTCTTCCACCTCTCCCTCTGTATACAGATAAGCCTCTTTCCCATAATGAGGATAAGGGACAAGGATTTTTCCTTTTGAGCCATAAAAAACCATATCGTTAGGAATATCGCCCTGGAAGGTTGCAGTAAGAGAAACGATACATTCCGGATATTTCATCAGCACCGTATCCGTCTGATCCACACCGGTTTCTGCCCAGTCTGTCATACACACGCATTCCAATGGTTTTTCCTCAAAGAAATATCTGGCGATTTCATAGCAGTACACCAGAATATCATATGTAGCTCCTCCTCCCAGCGAAGGATTGTAATATCGGTTTTCCCGGTCTGCCGGCGCCTTAAATCCAATATTACAGGTGACAAGATTTACTTTTCCGATTCTTTCCTGCTCCAGCCATTCCTTTATTTTGGCCATCTTGGGTAAGAACCGGGACCACATGGCTTCCATTACAAAAACATTTTTTTCTCTTGAACAACGGAATATATCTTCTGCTTCTTTTCCATTTCTGCACATGGCTTTTTCACACAATACAGGAATCCCCCGCTCCAGACATAACATCGTCAGTTCATGATGAGCGTTGGTTGTAACCGCCACATAAACCGCATCCGGATTTTCTTTTTCCAGCATTTCTTCATAATTCCCATAAAAATGAGGTATTCCCTGCTCTCCGGCAAATTTTTCCGCCCGTTCCAAAGATTTGCTGGCAACGGCAGCAACCACGCCTTCCCCCTGGCGGGTCACCGCATCACAAAATTGCCTTGCAATATTTCCTGCCCCCATAATTCCAAAACGAAATTTTTTCTCCATTGTCATCCTCCCATTTTCAGTTACAGATATTTTTTCAGTTCCTCCACATTCTTCTCTTCCATGTGCAGCAACCTTTCCATCAGCTTTATGATATCTTTTTCTGCATTTTCGTATCGCTTTATATTCTGTGTGGCTTCCACAATCCCCATGTTGCTTCCTGTAATCAGCATTTTAGCGATGTGATCTTCCCCTGCATCCATCATAGTCTGCATATTGATCATCAAATAAGTTTTCAACCGATCAAATGCTCCGATTCCTTTCTCATCAAATCCATTTTCGTTAAGCATTTTTCTGGCTTCCTGCTGAAAATCTTCGTAAGCGGTCAATTGTTTTCTCAATTGCTCTTTAAAAGAACCATCCTCCACCCGGTCCAGAATTTGTTTCATGGTATTGACTCCCATCTGGGCATTTTGGTACACAAAGTTTAAAAGCTCAGCATTCCCATTCATGATAAAATTCTCCTTTCTCTCCAACTACAGTGAATCCATCATTAGGATGCCAAGCTTTTTTATTTTTATTCACAGGCCGCTTCCATCGTCGCGGCAACAGAATATCTGATTTTATTCTTCTCGCAGAGTATAAGGAAAATCAACTTTCATATCTCTAAAATAGTACTCTCTGTCCCGGTCACTGATTTCCCTCATCACCCGACAGGGATTACCCACTGCCACCACATTGGCCGGAATATCTCTGGTAACAATACTTCCCGCTCCGATCACTGTGTTATCTCCAATGGTAACTCCGGGAAGAATCACTGAATTGGCGCCTATCCAAACATTATTTCCAATGTGAATAGGAAGGGAATAATGAGCTACCATTTCCCGGTACAGAGGATATACCGGATGTCCTGTGGTGCAGATCGTTACATTTGGTCCCACCATTACCCGATCTCCAATATACACATCCATATCGTCCACGATCACCATATTGAAGTTTGCATAAAAATGTTCTCCCAGATGTACGTGAGTTCCATAGGACATATGCACCGGATTTTCAATAAATACGTGCTCTCCGCAATCTCCCAGAATACTTTTCAAAATAGCTGTTCGTTTCTCATTTTCACTGGGACGGGTACTGTTATAATCAAACATTACCTCCTTGCAGCGTTTTCTTTCTGCGTCCAGTTCCTGCTCCTGTTGAATATCAATCGGATCTTTATGTCCGTGTTCATAAAACAACATTCCATTTTTCATACGATCTTTCAAATTCATTTGTAAAACCCTCCTGTATTTTCTCTAATACATTCTCATTATATCTGAAAACAGCAATAATTTCTACTGTTGATCAGAAACTTCTGATTTTATCCTCTTCTTCATTCTGGGTATTTTCTATCTTTTTGATCACCGCATAATATCCAAAATCATCATTTACTTTAATATATACCCGGTCTCCCACTTTATGTCCCAAAATAGCTTTTCCAATAGGCGATTCCGTACTGATCAATCCGGCCAGAGAATTTCCCCGGATGGAGGTGACAAGACGATACGTTTCTTCTTCCTCATCATCTTCCAGAAATAATGTTACCGTATTGTTCAGCCCCACTTCATCCTCTTTCGACTCTTCTGAAATCACTTCTGCTGTTTTCAGCATTCTCTCCAGATACCGTATTCTGCTTTCATTTTGGTTCTTTTCCTTCTTTGCCGCATAGTATTCAAAATTTTCGCTGAGATCGCCCTGGGCTCTGGCTTCTTTCACCGCTTCAATGGCTTCTTTTCTCACCACCAGTTTCCGATGCTCTATCTCCCTTTCTATCTTCTCCACATCTGATTTTGTTAACCGTTCCCGCATATTCTGTCACCTCTTCATTTTCTGTCAGATCACCTGATGATCCATCCATTTTCTGCTCCTGAACCGTATCATATATACAATTCCCCGTACTGTCCAGTCAGTAAACATACCGATCCATACAGCTATCGGTCCGAATCCCATCACACGGCACAGGAAAATACAAAGGCTCACACGACAGATCCACATGGAAATACAGGACAATATCATAGAAAATTTCACATCTCCTGCCGCTCTCATGCCGTAAGCCGGAATAAAAGCCAACACCCATACCAGCGGTTTCACCACTGTGATCCATCCCATCATAAACAGACACATTTTAGCGCTCTCCGGCTCCATACCGCCCACTTTTGTAATTCCTTCAGTAAGCAGATAAACCAGAATACAACTGATCACAACAACAACTTCCGCAATCCAGGATAATTTCTTTGTATAATAAATCGCTTCATCCCTGCGGCCTGCTCCAATACATTCTCCCACAATGGTCATTAAACCGATTCCGATTCCCATAGCCGCAATACCATTCATATTTTCCAGAATATTTGTCATCGCCTGAGCTGCGATAGCGGCTGTTCCCAGAGTAGACACTGTGGACTGAATCGCCAGCTTTCCAAACTGAAACATTCCATTTTCAATACCCGTAGGAATTCCCACAGCTAAAAGTGTTTTGATTCTCTTTCCATCCGGACGGATTTTCATATAATCACGGACAACTATTTCCTGCCGGGGCATTCTCAGATACCACATAATGACCACCGCACAGAAAATTCTGGAAATCAGTGTGGATATGGCTGCACCTGCCACACCCATATGGAATCCGAAAATCAATATCGCATTTCCCACAATATTCATACCATTGGAAATCACCGATACCGCCATAGGAAGACGGGTATTTTCCTGAGCCCGAAATACAGAAGAACCGGCATTAAAAATCCCAATAAATGGGAATGACAGCGCCGTATACAGAAAATAAATTTCCGAATCCCTCATAACCGAAGCTTCCACTTTTCCAAACACCAGTCTTAAAATAGGAACCTGCCAGATCACGCAAACAGCGGTAATCGCCAGGGAAATCACAGTTACCACCATTACAAGCTGCTGCGCCGTCTTGGTGGCGTTTTTTGTATCCTTCTGTCCCATGTACTGGGAACAGATAATAGTTCCTCCTGCTGCCAGAGCAGAAAAAACCTGAATTACCAATACATTGATCGAATCTACCAGAGATACTGCTGAAATAGCTGATGAACTTACATTACTCACCATCATAGTATCCACTGTTCCCATCAGAGCATTTAAAATCTGCTCAATCACCAGCGGGATCAAAAGTATTCTCAGGTCTTTATTACTGAATAAATGTTGTTTCATCTTTCCTTCTTCTTTCCTTCAAGATAATCTTTACTCTTTTTATATTGTTCCAGTCGGAGCAAATCCCTTTGGGTGGGATTTGCAATCCTGCTTAAATCCATATTATGTTTCAGATCCGCTAATTTTACCTGGCGGGCAATTTCATTTTCCCGGATATCTTTCAGATAGTTGTCCAGTGAAAAATCAGGTCCTTTCTTCTTTGTAAGAAGGTCTACCGCTTCCACCACCTCTGCCGGAAATTCCTGTTTCAGATCTTGTAATGTCACCGAAGTATCCTCCACCACATCATGGAGCAAAGCCACTACCTTTTCCTCCGGTGTCAAAACCATATCCGCCACAGCCACAGGATGGCCCATATAAGGATGACCGCCTTTATCTGTCTGGCCCTGATGAGCCTTAGAAGCAATCTCCCATGCCCGTTCATACAACTCGTTCCAGTCTTCCATCTACAGACCTCCAAATCTTCCTCCCGGCCTCTCACGTCCGTGAGGAAATGTTCCTTTCGGATTTTGCCGGTATTCTTCCAGCATTTTCCTCACCGCTCTCCTGTATCCGTCCATATTTTTCGCCCGCTTGATCCCCTGATCCCAAATATCCGTCTCCGGAAAAGCATAGCGAAAATAACACCAAAGTTCCTTCAGCTTAAACAGAGCTTTTTCCTCACTGACAGAAATCCTGCAAAAATCCTCTTCCAGTCGTTCCAGGAAATCACCCCATATTTTCAAATCTGGTCCCGGATTTCCTTTAATATTATCTAAGAGTCCTGGATATGCCAGAATTCCCCGTCCCAGCATCACACCATCTATTCGGGGAAATTCTGCAAGAATTCTTTCATAATCTTCTACTGAAAATATATCTCCATTATAGCAGAAAAAACATTCTCCTTTTTCTTCTTCCCGATAAACCCTCTCATATGCTTTCGAAAAGGCATCTGTCCGAGGGCTTCCTCTGTAAAAATCCGCCTGCACCCGGGGATGAAGAATCCATTCTTCTATGGGATACTCCAGAAACAGATCTGCCAGAGGACCTATTTCTTCCGTCTCCCACCGCCCTGCTCTTGTTTTTATTGATATTCTCATATCCAGTTGAAAAATATCATCCAGGAAACGGCGAAGATCCTCTTTTCTCTCCAGAAATCCAGAGCCTCTTCCTCCATTTACCACCGGTTTAGAGGGGCATCCCAGATTCAGATTAATTTCTTCATACCCATATTCCTTTAATCCTTTTGCAGTCCTGATGAAGTCTTCACTGTTATTGGTGAGAATCTGCGGCACCAGATATAATCCTTCATTATGTTCCGGTAAAATATCATTTTTTTCTTTATAATTAAAAATTCTTCCCCGATTGGGTTTCGCCGCGATAAAGGGAGCAAAATATTTGTCCATGGGACAGAAAAAATCATGATAAGCTTTCCGATATACATATCCTGTAACCTCTTCCAGAGGCGCCATATAAAACTTCATCTGCTACTCTTCTCCCCCGCTTTCTCCATTTTTCCCCAATCGGACATTTTCAATATATTGAGCCGCTTCCTTATTCACCCCATCAAAAAGGTAAGTTTTTCCGCTTATTCTTCGATCCAGTACCTCCTGCTGAATCTGCCCGGACACCTGATCAATCTCTTCCCTCAATTCTCTGGCAGACATTCTGGTTCCGCCCTGTCCCAGAATGATCACCTGCTCCAGCCTGTCGGAGGTTGCCACTGTCACATGATACTTTTTCCCAATTTCATGAACCGTTTTCTCTATATACTGATCTGCTGTTTCTGCCTCTTTCGTATATACCACATGGATATTGTGATATTTTTCTGTATTACCCGGATTTCCCTGAACCTTGTATGCATCAAATACCAGGATCAGCGTACATTTTTTATACCCCTGATAATTACATAAAATATCCATCAATTTTGTCCTTGCCCCATCAATATTGGCCTCTGCCAGTTCTTTCAGATCATCCCAGGCAAAAATTATATTGTAGCCGTCCACCAGCAAATATTGTTTTTCCGGGGAATTATCTTTATATCGGGCAACGGAGCGATAACCTGAATTTTCTGCTGAAATACTCTCCCGTCGGCTTCGTTTCCATCCCCTTCTGTCTCTTACCGATGATTCTTCGTCGCTTTTAGACCGGATAGGACCATATGTCCTTTCAAAAATCTCTGTTAATTCTTTCTCATTTTTCCAATAAGCTTCCGTTTCTGCTTTCCAGTCACCGGAATATCCCGGAATTTCTTTTTTTTCCTCTGACACCACTGTCTTTTTCGGGGTAAAGCAACTTTCCAGGTGCATATACTCTTCCACCTGATCCCAGTCTACCACAAATCCTGCCCCATGGGCACAAAATACGGAACCTGTGGGATTTTCCATGTCTCCTTCCGGATCATAGCCTGCTGCCGCCACCACTTCTTCTTCATTGTGGCAGGGGAAATACCCTTTCAGCCGACAGAATAATCTTCCTGTACCGCTGGTATAAGAAATCACCTGAGTCTGGTAATCTCTCATGGTAACCACAGGAGCCGTCCCGGTAAGCACTGTCATCTCTCCCTCTTGCAAAGGCGGCGCAAACTCGCCACACATTCTCTGTATATCTGTCATAGCCCTTCCCACCATCCCGGAAGGAACTTCCAATCGAAATTCGTAATACGGTTCCAGAAGGATACTCTCTGCCTTTCGCAGCCCCTGACGAACCGCCCGGTAAGTGGCCTGCCGAAAATCGCCTCCTTCCGTATGCTTTATATGAGCCCGTCCTGTCACCAGCGTGATTTTCATATCTGTAATGGATGAACCGGTCAACACACCTTTATGTTCCTTTTCTTCCAGATGGGTGAGGATCAGCCTCTGCCAGTTCCTGTCCAGAACATCTTCGCTGCAATTTGCTGCAAACTGCATACCGCTTCCCCGTTCTCCCGGTTCCAAAAGCAAATGAACTTCCGCATAATGGCGAAGAGGTTCAAAATGCCCCACTCCTTCCACCGGTTCTTTGATCGTCTCTTTATAAACAATATTTCCTGCATCAAACTCTACAGAAACTCCAAATCGCTCTTTTATCAGACTTTTTAAAATCTCAATCTGCACCTCTCCCATAACCTGCGCATGGATTTCTCCCAATTCTTCTTTCCATACAATATGTAAAAGAGGTTCTTCCTCCTCTAGCTGACGCAATTTCAAAAGCATCTGATGTACGTCACATTCCTGGGGAAGACGAATCTGGTAGGTAAGTACCGGTTCCAGCACCGGAAGTTCCGAAGCTTTTTCTTTTCCCAGTCCCTGCCCCGGATATGTTTGCGTAAGTCCTGTCACTGCACAGATTGTTCCGGCTGCCGCTTCATTTACCAGTTCATATTTTTCACCGGAATATATCCGGATCTGATCTGCTTTTTCTTCCCAGATTTTCTCCTCTGTCTTCATTTCTGTCTGATTGGAAAGAATCGTTTTTACTTTCAGAGTTCCCCCTGTTATTTTCATATAAGTAAGTCTTGCATTTTGGTTGTCCCGTCCGATCTTATAAACTTTAGCTCCAAATTCCTCCGGATAGACGGGGTAAACCACATTTTTTCGGATTCCCTGAACAAATTCTTCCACCCCTGTCATTTTCAATGCTGAACCAAAAAAGCAGGGAAATATCTTTCTTTCCTGTATCAAACCGGGAATCCGGCTCTCATCCACTCTTCCTTCTTTCAGATACTGCTCCAGAAGCTCTTCCTCTGTCATGGCAATCTGTTCCTGCCAATCTTCTTCCTGCGGTAAAGAAAAATCGATACAATTGGTGTCCAACCGTTTTTTCAGTTCTTCCATCAGCAGTTGACGATCTGTTCCCGGTTGATCCATTTTATTGATAAATAAAAAAACAGGGATGTGATACCGTTTTAAAAGCTGCCACAAAGTCTGAGTATGACCTTGTACTCCATCCGCACCACTGATTACTAAAATCCCATAATCTAACACCTGGAGTGTTCGTTCCATCTCTGCCGAAAAATCCACATGCCCCGGCGTATCCAAAAGTGTAATCTGAAGATCTTCCAGATTCATCACCGCCTGTTTGGAAAAGATAGTAATTCCCCTGTTTCGTTCCAATTCATAAGTATCCAGAAAAGCATCCTGATGATCTACTCTTCCCAGCTTTCGAATTGCTCCGCTGGTATAAAGAAGCGCCTCCGAAAGTGTCGTCTTTCCTGCATCTACATGGGCCAGAAGACCCGCACAAATATGTTTTTTCATTTTTTCAGGTCCCTTCTCACCCATACAAAATGCCTCCTTTTGTGACTTCATAATGCTAAATTATATCACAAAAGGAGGCAATAGTCGAGATTGCTCTTTCTTTTCAAAAATGGTTTTTACAGAAACTGACCGGTTTCTGACATCCAATATAATCCCTCTGTCTCCACCAGCCGATCCAATAATGTCTGCAGAGAAGGATTCATATTATATACCGCCAGACTCAGCAAACCGCCGCTGATACTGATCATAGAATTACCCTTTCCCAGCAAAATATCAATCTGTCCCTGTTTCTTTAAAATTACTTTCCGCAATATTTTTACAATTGTTTCACAGCGCTTATCTTTCAGCCATCCTTCTCTTTGTCTTTTTACAGGCAAAGTTTCCTGAACATAAATTTCAAAAGGATAATAACATAATAATTTCAAAACAATCGCCGTTGCTTTTCTGCAAAATACCTGAAGCTGCTTATCTTCCAGAAAATAATCTTCCACTTCCTGAAAGAAATCTCCTGAATCCGCCGTCACCCTTCTTGGCAGAAAATCAATAATTTTGCAGTCCTCACTGTAAAGCAAATTCATTTTTTCATATCTTGTCATATTTTCCACTCCCCTTTATACTTCCCGAAACTTTCCGTTCCTTCTTCTAACAATTATGACATTCTTTACAGTTTTCTAATATACCGCAAATACAAACAAATTCCAATCGATCACGGATAAAATTAATAAAATTGTAATGTGCGATTCTTGGGGAGCATTTTACAGAAAATAATTTCCTTCAAAAAACGCCTCCCGGTTTTCCCGGAAGGCGAAAATTTCTATTAACACCAACAATAAATTTTTGTCTGATAAAATGGTTCCTCATTTTCTTCTGTGTTCACAGACACATAACCAAAGGGAGTATGCAGCACACAGTTTCCTGTTTTTACATAACCTGCATCCTTTAAATAACGGGAAAAAGCTTTCACACCCATTTTCTCATCTGCGTTCTGAACGCCATACACCTTCATAGTCAAGTCTCCGTTTTCTACAAAGGGTCCGATCAAAATGCCTGCCAGATCTGCGCCAAAACTGCGGTTACGAATTTTTCTGACCATGCTGTCGTCCAATTCCATATGATTTTTATTAATATCGTAAACGAGATAATCGCTGTCTGATCCCTGATATTTATGAAAAACCAATTCTTTTGCCATCATCGTAACTTCCTTTCCCCTTGTTTTCTATAGTATAACAAATACTATTTTAAATAAAATTCTATTTTATGCTGTATTTATTCAAAATAGTGCGGTATACTGAAAAAAGGAGGTGAATGTATGGCTGATTCATATAAAAAAAGTGGATATCTTAACAGTGCATTCAAAATTTTTTATCTCACTGAAAGTACATCCACCCGAATTGACTACCATTATCATGATTTCCACAAACTTCTGATATTCCTCAATGGAAATGTGGATTACTCTGTAGAAGGAAAGGAGTATGAACTTTCCCCCGGCGATATTCTTCTCGTAAGAGCCGGAGAAATTCATCGCCCTGTCATCAAAGAGAATGTTCCCTATAAAAGAATTATTGCGTATATTTCCGACGAATTTTTTGATGCTTGCAAAAAGGAAAACTGTGACCTGTTTTACTGTTACGATGAATCCCTGCGGCAACATTCCAATCTGCTCCGCCTTCCAGAAACATCCCAAAGAAAGCTGACAGAAATAGCCAATGAATTAAAAACATCCTTTCAACAGACTGATTCGTCAACTGCTTTGTACCAGAAAATCAAACTGATCGAATTTCTGATCTGTCTCAACCGATGCATTTTGTACGAAAAAGACAGCTATCTTTCCGAGGGAAACATTAATCCCGTGATTCTGGATATCATGAATTACATCAACGATCATATCAGTGAGGATCTTTCTGTGGATATGATCGCTGGCCACTGTTTTCTCAACCGTTCCTACATCATGCACCTGTTTAAATCCGAAACCGGATATACCATCGGAAAATATATCACAGAAAAACGTCTGTTTCTGGCAAATCATTATATCTCTCAGGGGTCTTCTATGACGGAAGCCTGCTACAAAAGCGGGTTTCGAAATTATACTACCTTTTATCAGGCCTATAAAAACAAGTATCATGTTTCCCCAAAGGAAAATGTATCTGTAAAAAATCTGTAACGGTTTCTGGTGGTGTCAAAAATCATCTGATTTTACGACACCACCTTATAAAAAATCTCACTTTATATAACAAAGCTAACCATTCATTACCGTCATCTGAATATCCATCAAAATAGCGCCGTATGTCCCCGGACTTGTATTTTTAAATTCTTCCACCTGTTCAAACTCCAATTCAATCCGGAAAGTAGTACCCTGATTCACCTGACTTTCCACCTGGATTTTTCCACCCATCAGTTCTACCAGTCCTTTGGTGATACCCAGTCCCAATCCTGTCCCTTCCACTTTATTTACCTTTTCGCTGCGGAAAAATGACTCAAATATTTCCCTCTCCCGTCTTCAGCCGATACTGTAATACCTCCCTTTCGCAGTTTTCCCAAATACACCGATCCAGATTCTTTTTTACATATTCCCGGTCATCCGGATACATTCTCTGAAAGCCCAGATTCAGACAGACACCTTTCAATGTATGAATTGCCCGAAAAGCCTCTGAAACATCACCTTTGACCTTTCCACCATAGAACAGACCAGATTTGCAGCGGCTGAACTATATACATATGCATACCGTTCATCAAAAGACTCTGTTCCAGATACGCTTTTCTCCCCACAAACCATTCAAGAACCTCCTGCTCCATCCTTTCAACATTCTTTTTTTCTCCCACCATATCCCCTCTTACATCATTCCCTTTTATCATTGCCTCAAATCTGCCTTATATGTCTGTTCATTCCTTGAGCGCCTTAAAGTATAAAAACCGCAAGGTTCTTTTCCTGTACAATACGTTTCATACAAACTGAGCATTCCAATATCAGATACAACATCTCTTTAAGCATTATTTATTCTAAAAATTTCCCGAAGAACAAGAAAATACCGGAAAACTTATGGTGATGATCCAAACTATTAACTGAAGGTATCCTATACTTCTATACCTTCTTACCATCCAACACATACTTTTCCACCAGCTGCTCTATTGTTTTTGTTTGAAGAATCATTTGTTCTGTCTCATATGTAAGAATTAATTTTTCTCCCACAAAAATATTATTTCTTTCATAAAATTGTATTTTTTTAATTGCCGCTTTCGCATACCCCGGATCATCCATCCTTCCCAAATGCTCCCAATAAACTTCTTCTCCTGTCTTTTTCGCCAGAATTGTAAAATCCGGATAAATAACTCCCATTCCTTTCAAATACAGAGGATGCTCATATTTATACGGAATATTATGATGCCTCAGAAAATCTGCCAAAATCTTTTCAGATTTTGAACGAACCCGTTCTCCTCTTTCTGTATAGATTAACGCATCCGTCTCTTTAAATCCCTTCCCCTGATACTTTTCCTGCATCCACTCCTCTACTCTCTGTTCCCATATTGGTTCAATCGGCACAATCATTCCTTGCCGCACCGGATGCTCTTTATAAAATATATCCTCCAGTTCTTGCTTTTCATATTGCTTTACAAGAATTTTTATTTGATAAAGCCTCTGCTTTGCATACTTCCATACCTTTTCATCATACTGTTTCTGCGCCAGTCGTTGAATAAATTCCTTATTTTTTCTGGAAATATACCGTCCATTTCCTTTATCTGATTTTTGAAACTGATAATAACTGATCTCATTTTTTGATGTGGATATCCTAAGATATCCCTCTGGCGCTTTATCCATTCTCTCTTGCACAATATCAAGAATCCTTTCCAACTTCTTTTCTTCTTTTAACAATGCAACTTTCATTTCTCCCATAAAAACATACCCTCCTTTTTCTGCTCATTATCTATTCACTTTCTACCATCCGAATAACAAACACACCTATACGAACTGTCCTGAAATAAGTGCAATTTTCTTTGCCACCTCCTGTACACCTACATTTTCCCTCTCTCTATCGGCTGTAAAATCCTTCTCTACTTTTTCCACTTACTTTTTCCCTTTACAAATAACCTAAAATTCTGTACCGCTAATCTTTACACCTACATTTACTACTCAAAATATAAGCTGCAATATTACCCTAAAAAAATACAGCCTATCTTGGACTCTATTTTATAGGCCAAAATACTCTTGTATCCCTTTTACACCTATTATGGACACAATATTATAGGATATAAATCTCTCACAATAAATTTTCCACCTACACACCAACAAATTTTCAAAAAAATTTTAGGAAATTATTTTTCTCCGACAAACGGAAAACAGAACTTAAGATTTGAAAAAAGAAAATAAACGTCTACCAATTTATATCAACAACATTGACACAAACCTGTATTCCCAGAAAAATCATACCATACATCTGTTAAAAAAAAACTCGAACCTTGCAAAGCAAGCGCGTTATCTCATAGGAAATTATTTTCGACAAAACAAAAAAACTCCCCAAAACCGAAATTCTGAGGAGCTGTAAAATACTGTTTGAAATTGTCTGTTCTGCAACAGAAAGATTATCTCTTGCGTAACTGAAATTAACGTTTAGGTAACTAGGAACGCTTGATTTTACTGGGTTCTTGAAATGTGGTGTTGCATACATGTTACAAACGCAGGGCTTCTCATTACTTCTCAGAACACCTCACCGACTACATCTGTTCAATATAGAATTCATCCTGACAACTTCTTCCCTCATTTTTTAGCAGCAATTTGTGTTCGTCATATGAACGCATTCCATTCACACGAAGTATTTCTCCAATGTTCTGTCTACTACTCGGAATAATTCTGCTTTGCACCCAACGCATACTCCACTCAGAATTCATGGAGCGAATACCTTTTTTTAAAAATAACGACATCATAAATGGGGCATCCTTATATGAAACATCTTCCGGAATATCGATTGTATATTCCTTGGTTCTCTCATCATACTTTAAAATTCCGACAATTTTATTTCTGTTATTTCTCTTGATTGCATACTTTTTCAAAATAACACCACCTTTTCCAAATCATCTCCCAAATTTTGTTTATATGCTTCTCTGACAAAATATTATTTATATCTTTGAAAATGTAATCCCTATCTTCTTTTTTCAACGTATGAATCTGCAGATTATATCCTCTTGGTATCAATGATAAATTATACTCCAAAGATTTTGCTCCAATGTAGTTATTAACCGGAAAATCTCTCATCACATCTACATTTTCAAGTAGTTTTTCATCACCATATGTTGAAAACAACAACGATACGCCCTGATCAAACAAAGGAACTATTCTCACACTGTCTTCTTCATCATTTCGCAACACTTCCAAATTGCTTCCATGACGGTCTCTATTAGCAATCAAATAATCGATACAGAACATCTGGTACATATATAATTCCCAACCATTCCTAATTGCAAACTCTAGCGGAGATTCATTTTCTTCTTTTTGCAAGTCATAATATAAATCATATGCCAGTTTTTCTTCATTGTTTTTGCGAAAATTTTCAGAGACAGAAATCCATGTTTCCTCTTCCTTACCATCTAGAATAATCTGTGCATGTATCAATTGGTACATCACATGTGGAATCCCCAAAACATTCATTACACGACTCACAATCAATTCATTTACACATTCATGACCAAAGACACCACGATAACTATCATAATTAGAGAGCTTATAGTATAACCTTTTACCATTCACTTCTTCATATGCTTTCAGGAAACACCCAGGAGTTCCCGGTGACATTTTTCTTGCCGCCCAATCCAGATGTCTCATATCTTGTAATTCGCAAATAATATCTCTCATGATACCACCTCATTTCTGCTCATTTACCGTTTATCCGGCTCAAACCGCTCCGGACAACTATCACTTCCTTCATATCCGCATATACCCATTCTAGGTGAATTACAAATCGGTAATAAAAATTGCAGCTCGTAACCTTCTTCCTCTTCATCCCTATTTTCTTCATCTAAACATTTATCACACCAAAAAGGCAGATCTTCATAATATCCTTCAGGATCAACCCACTTTGCCTCATTTTGTTCACAATTGCTGCAAAGAATTTTCGGTGGATTATTTCGTGATAAAATTATAATTTCGTTATTCTTTTTTTCTCCTTCACGACGGCTATGTATGCTCAGCATCAATTCCGTTGTTGAACCAAAATCATATTCGTAAGAAATAGAATCTCCAACATCCACAACATCTTTTAATCGGAAATTCATATTTTTTAATGGCTTTCCCCAAAATCCGTCTGTAACCGGGCAACTCTCATATTGCGTCCCATGAATCGTAAAAGCGCTGAGATGTCCACAGCATTCCACCCAAATATCACGGATAAACCGATCTAGTTCTTTTAATGTAGTATTCTCACTTGTTTCGACAATTAACCAATACGCTTTCGCATATTTACCAGAAATGACAATTTGAAAATATTTACATTTTCTCTTACCTGTTTCCATTGCTAATTTACTTTTTCGTTCTTTACACGCTTCCAAATGACGAAGCATTCCACTTCTTGTATATTCTTTTCCACAATATTTGCAAAAGCCTTTTGTTTGAGTGCCCATATCTTTCCCTCCAATCACTTATTATAAATGATTCGTCCAACTAATTCGTGTCAGCAATGAGGACACAAATTCATATTGTTCATTTAATGATTTTCCTGCGCCCAAGAAAATCTGCAAATTACGCTTAAACGGAATGCCAGTTCCGCTACTGCGGAACGGCTATTCCATTTTTAACGGTACAAAGTACCGTTAAATTACATCATTCTGTTTCACGCATATTTATACCGTTCATCTCCAGACGATACGTATGGTGCTTATCGGTGATAGAATTTGCAAAAATCTGTTGCAATAATAAATAACAAGCTAGACCTATATAGATTATACCATTATCTTTGTTTAAAATACATACAAAAAACCTCCCAAGACCAAAATCCTGAGAGGTTTGTAAATCTTTTTGAAATTGTACGTTCCGAAAACGTATGATTAACGTTTGGGTAACTTGGAAAGCTTATTTTTATTGGATTCTTAGAATGTGGTGTTGCAAACACGTTATAAACGCAGGACTTCTCATTACTCCTTACCACGCCTCCTAGACTTCAATTAAGAAATCTGACAGCAAGTTCCTGAATAGCAAGTATCGGACCTTGTGCATATGTTTCTTGGGGATACATTCTTTCCAGACGTTCTGTTTCTTTCATCAAAAAAGGAATCATTTCTACATCTCCTCGAAATCCAATTACCAAACACAACATAGATCTTAAATATTCATTCCGGATATTGGAGTATTCTTTCATAAGCCAATTGCAACAGTTTTCTTCACAGTGCAAGAAAAAATAAAGAGTATTTTCTATAAAGATATCCTGCCCGTTTTTCATAGTTTTTTCTTTTATACATGGCATCAGCACTGTTTCGTATTCCAATAATTTTCCTCTTAATCTACTTCGGTTCCCTCCCGATAAAGGCTTTCGCATCAATTTCAACAGTTGTTCCGTTGTTTCTGCTTGTTCAATCATTCTTTTCGAATGCAAATCCTCTTCAGATTCACCAAGCATTTTTTCTGAAATCGCATTGGCATATTCAACTGCTTCAGACTCAAGATATAAACTATATTCAAATTTAGCTGCCGAGAAAGGTATATCCGGGTGTTTATCTAAAAATTTATGTACTTCTTTTTTACTAATTGTTGTCATAATGTTTCACAACCTCCTCCAGCAATGGCAAATCACAACATCTTTCCTTTATTCTCTTATCATTGCCATTCAATTCTTCATCTTTCTTAAAAAGAGTATCTCTTAATCTTTTTGCTGTCAACTGAATTTGTTCCCGATCAGCTTTAATACACTTATATTGATTTTGAAGCAAACGCTGATATTTTGAATCTTCCATTGCATCAATATCAATAAGAAGTAATGCCGATTCCACAACCGGTATCATATTATTAAAGTTGATTGCACCATATATTCCCTGATTAATTTTCCTAAAATCTTTTGTGTTCTTCATTTTACGATGCTTTTCTTTGGGCGATGTAAATGGAGTATAATATTTTATCCCATCAATCTCAAGCACCACGCCTACATACGGTCGCTTTCCCTTTTTATTATCTGCAACTTTTGCATCATATTATTTCAAATAATTGATGTATTCATCTTTGATATTATAAAATTTCATTTTTCCTCATCTGTCAAAAAAAGAGACGACATTACTCGCCTCTTTTTCAGGTCCTCTCTTTATGGTGGAGACTCACCGCTTTTTTAGGTTCTCTCTTTATGGTGGAGACTCACCTGCTTTTTTAGGTTTCCACTTTATGGTAGAAACTCACCTAAGACAATTCTTTGTCTATAATAAGTATATGCAATTTCACCTAAAAAATCAATATAATTCTATAATTTATAAAAATATAACCTCCCAAGGAGCATTCCCTGAGAGGTTTGTAAATCTTTTTAAAATTGTACGTTCCGAAAACGTATGATTAACGTTTAGAGAACTGAGGTGCTCTACGAGCTGCTTTGAGACCGTATTTCTTACGTTCTTTCATTCTTGGATCACGAGTCAGGTATCCAGCTTTCTTAAGAACTGGTCTGTATTCAGCATCTGCCT
>DETV01000002.1 GCA_002361775.1 Eubacterium sp. UBA3279 | reverse complement strand
GAGCCCTGTAGGTCCCATTTTTTTGTGGAAAACGTCTGTGAGAAGCAGGCGTTTTTTTGATGTTTTCTTTTCTATACTGCTTTTATATTTTCTGTTGGGCATATATAGTTATCTGATGTTTCCTATGCCCACCAAAATCTCATTTTACGGGATGGATTTCTCTTTATCCTCTTCTATATGCCCAAAACAGGTAAAAATATCTGTTTTTCCTGTGTGTTTTTGGACATATACAAATCAAGGGATTCGTATATACCCAATCTTTTTTTGTTCAGAAGATTTTAAGTTAAATAAATGTAAAATTGGTTAAATCTCTGTATAATGACTTGAATATTTTTCTTTCAGAAGTTATAAATGTAATGAAATAATAAAAAGGAAGTAAAAATTAGTCAAAAGGCATCGGAGGAAGTATATGAAAATCACAGATTTTTTTAGCCTTCTTGGTGGTCTGGCTTTGTTTCTGTACGGAATGCAGATGATGAGCAACGGCCTGGAGGCGGCAGCAGGAAACAGGATGAAACAAATTTTGGAAAAGCTTACAGCCAATCGTTTTCTTGGAGTGTTGGTAGGCGCAGGAATTACAGCAGTAATTCAGTCTTCATCTGCTACTACTGTTATGGTGGTAGGATTTGTCAATTCGGGAATGATGACTTTGCGTCAGGCTGTATGGATTATTATGGGCGCTAACATCGGTACAACAATTACAGGTCAGTTGATAGCTTTGGACATCGGAGAGATCGCGCCTCTTCTTGCATTCGCAGGAGTTGCCCTGATCATGTTTGCTAAAAAGAAAAAAGTTCATCATATAGGGTTAATTGTGGCAGGATTAGGTGTTTTATTTATCGGTATGGGAATGATGAGTTCTTCCATGATGCCATTGAGAGAATCAGAGAGTTTCATTTCTTTGATGACAAAATTCTCTAATCCGGTTTTGGGTATTCTGGCAGGTATGATTTTTACAGCTATCATTCAGTCTTCTTCAGCATCCGTAGGTATTTTACAGGCGTTGGCAGCCAGTGGTCTGATTGGATTGGATAGTGCGGTGTTTGTATTGTTTGGTCAGAATATTGGAACGTGTATTACTGCAGTAATAGCTTCCATAGGAACTACAAAAAATGCAAAAAGAACTACAATTATTCATTTGCTCTTTAATGTAATCGGAACTACGATTTTTACTATCATATGTGTGTTCCTCCCATTGACCAGTTGGGTGGAAAGTTTTACTCCGGGAAATGCTCCGGCACAGATCGCCAATATGCATACATTATTTAATATCGTTACCACCTTGTTACTGTTGCCCTTTGGAAATCAACTGGCAGCCCTGGCAACAAAAATTCTTCCGGAAAAACAGGAAGAAGAAGCTGTGGGAGTTATGCATCTTGAATTTATCCATCCTATGGAGCAAAAGAGAGACACACAGATCGGTACATCGGCCATTGCGGTTACAAGCATTACTAATGAATTAAACAGAATGCTGGATATGGCGAAATTAAATGTGAGAAAGAGTTTTGAAGCTGTAAGAAGCGGAAGTACATTTTTA
Source organism: Eubacterium sp. UBA3279 (assembly GCA_002361775.1). GTDB lineage: Bacteria > Bacillota > Clostridia > Lachnospirales > Lachnospiraceae > Oliverpabstia. Next base: position 45,916 of record DETV01000002.1, on the reverse strand, counting down.
CTGGAAGAAGTGAGAGAAAGAGAAGACTATATTGATTATCTTAATAAGGAAATTTCAAAATATATTTCCAAGGTTCTTATAACAGAAAGTAATCCTTCAGATTCACAGTATATGAGCGCTTTATTTAAGGTTTGTGGCAATCTGGAAAGAATCGGTGATCATGCCATGAACATTTGTGAATATACAAAGATGATTGAAAAACAGGGAATTACATTTTCAAAAGAAGTCCAGGTGGAGCTTGATGAGATGCAGGAGATTTGTCAGGAAGCTTTGGACACTTTAAGTAAAATGAAACTGAATGACCGTCAGGCGATGGATTATATTGAAAAAATTGAACAGAATATTGATGACATGACAGAAGATTACAGAAGACGGCAGTTGGAGCGGATGCAAAGAGGAACCTGTTCAGAAGAGGGATGTATTATATATTCCGAATTGCTTACAGATTTTGAAAGAATTGGAGATCATATTCTGAATATCGGACAGGAAATGGGCTTAGGAAAAGTAAGCAAGTAGTGATAAAAAGGAATTGCTGTATTTTAGGGATGGGATGCGGCAATTCTTTTTTGTTGCGGAAAAATGAATCAGACAGATAAAAATTAAAATTTCTTTCAGTAAGACTAGCCGTTACAGCAGTGAGTTGGTATAATCGAGGTAAAGTGGGAAGGAAGGAGTCTGTGGTATGAGGGATGGATTATTAGAAGTATTAAAACCAATCACAGAAGAAGAACGGGCAATTCTGGAAGGAAAGACAGATATACAACGGGGATTGTATACCAGTAAAAAGCATTTTACCATAGAGAGTGAAAAGCTTTTACAGGAAGGAAAACTGATTACAGTTCGTCCCCATACCAGATTTGTTCATTTTCCAAATCATGGACATAATTATATAGAAGTTTTTTATGTATGTCAGGGAAAAGTGACCCACATAATCAATGGAGAAACAGTGATCGTAAAGCAGGGGGAGCTTTTGTTTTTAAATCAGTATGTGGAGCATGAAATACTTCCTACCGGTTCAGAAGATATTGCCATTAATTTTATTGTGCTGCCGGAATTTTTTGATACAGCATTTTCCATGATTGAGAAAAATAATGTTTTGGCAGATTTCTTAGTGAATACTTTAAAAGAAAAAAATGGAATCAGTCAATATCTTTATTTTCAGGTATCTGAAAATCTCCAGATTCAAAATCTTATGGAAAATATGATTGATTCTCTTGTTCATAAACAGGGAAATGAAGATCAGATTAATCAGCATACCATGGGGCTGGTATTTCTTCATCTTTTGAACGCAGTCCGTACACTGAAAGAAAATACCCCAAATCAGTATAAAAATATGATGGTTATGACAACTTTGAAATATATCGATGAAAATTATAAAGACGGAACATTGACTGAATTATGTGATATGCTTAATCAGAGTATTTCCGGACTCAGCAGGCTGATTCGACAGAATACGGGATATACATATAAAGAATTGCTCCAGAGAAGACGGTTTCGAAAGGCTGTGGAACTTTTAATGGAGACAGATCTTCCGGTAAATGATGTGGTATCAGCAGTGGGATATGAAAATAATAGTTATTTTTATCGAAAATTCAGAGAGCGGTATAAAATGACACCAAATGAATATAGAGAAAAATATCAGGGAGAAAAGGTGATTCGGGTATAACCGTCACCTTTTTTCCTGAGAGTACAAAAAAAGCATCTGCCAATAGCAGATGCTTTCAGCGTGCGCTAGAAGATTCGAACTCCCGGCCTTTTGGTCCGTAGCCAAACGCTCTATCCAGCTGAGCTAAGCGCACATTCTGTAAAACACTCATTCGTGCCTCACAACAAAATAGATTATATTATAGAGAGAAAGAAATGTCAACACTTTTTTCAAAAAAAATAAAAAATTTTATCCAGCCTCTTTGCTTGAAATGAAACAAGGTATATGTTAAGGTTATTAAAGTGAATTTTTTTGTGGAGGATTAAATTATGAGAGTGAGTGGTGTATTGCTTCCGGTTTCTTCTTTGCCATCCCCTTATGGAATAGGGTGTTTTTCTAAGGAAGCATATGATTTTATTGACGATCTGGTAAAAGCAGGACAGTCCAAATGGCAGGTATTGCCTTTAGGACCGACAGGTTATGGAGATTCCCCTTATCAGCCATTTTCAACTTTTGCCGGAAATCCTTATTTTATCGACCTGGAAACATTAATTGAAGAAGGACTTCTGGATAAAGAGGTGTGTGAGCAGTGTGACTGGGGCGGAAGTGAAAGATACGTGGATTATGAAAAAATGTATCTTTCCCGTTTTAAAGTGCTTCAGATTGCTTTTGAGAAGTTCGAAGCAGATGAGGAGTTTCAGGAATTTTGTGAGAGAGAATCCCACTGGCTGGAGGATTATTGTCTCTTTATGGCAATAAAAAACGATCAGCAGGGAGCGTTATGGACCGGATGGGATGAAGAATTGAGAACAAAAGATCCGGTGGCTATGGAAAAGATGAAAGTAAAACTGAAAGAGGAAATTCAGTTTTATCGTTTCCTGCAATACGAATTTGATCGTCAGTGGAAAAAAATTAAAAAATATGCTAATGATCAGGGAATTACAATTATCGGTGATCTTCCTATTTACGTGGCAATTGACAGCGCAGACGCCTGGGCTAATCCCAAGTTATTTCAGATGGATGAGGAATGTATTCCGACGGCAGTGGCAGGCTGTCCTCCGGATGCATTTTCTGAGACTGGTCAGTTATGGGGCAATCCGTTATATGACTGGACATACCATAAAAAATGCGGATATAGCTGGTGGATTCGAAGGATGAAGAGAAGTTTTGATCTGTATGATACGGTAAGAATCGATCATTTCAGAGGATTTTCCGATTATTATTCTATCCCGGCGGGAGAAGATACAGCTTTGAATGGTAAATGGGTTCCAGGCCCGGGAATTGATCTTTTCAAAACCATGGAAAAAGAGCTGGGTCAGATGGATGTAATAGCAGAAGATTTGGGTACTCTGGATGAACGGGTATTTGAATTATTGGAAGAAAGTGGGTATCCGGGGATGAAGGTACTGCAGTTTGCCTTTGATTCCGGTCCGGCTAATTTTTACCTGCCTCATCATTACACGAGAAATTGTGTGGTGTATACAGGAACTCACGATAACGATACAACCAAATCCTGGTATTATACTATGCAGGACTGGGTAAGAGAATTTTCCAAGGCATATCTGAATAACTATGATCGTCCGTGGGAAGATATTTCCTGGGATTTTATCCGGGCAGCAGAAAGCAGTGTGGCTGATCTGGCGGTTATTCCTATGTGGGACCTGTTATGTTGCGGAAATGAAGGACGTATGAATCATCCGTCTACTTTGGGAAATAACTGGAAATGGAGAATGGGAAAAGGCGACTTCAGAGAAGATATTATAGGTCGGCTTCGCTGGCTGACAGATACATTCCAGAGAACTCTTCAGATAGAAGAAGAGGAAGAAGAAGTGCTGGAAAATGAAGCGGTTTCTGAAAGGAGTCAGACAGATGAAAAGTGAAAATGCTTCGTATATTTTAAGACTGGTAGTGGGAGGTTATCTGGGCTATCTGGCATATCAGCTTATTACCGGTTATCTGAAAGGAGAGTCTTCCGGCATTCTTTTTATGGCTGCAGGTATTCTGTTTGCGCTTGTGGGCATTGGATGTCTGTTCAGCAGTATACGCCATTTTATTACTTTGGGATCGGATAAAGAAAGTAAAGTGGAAAAAGAATTTGACCAGGAAACGGATCAGGAAAAATAAAAAGATAAAAATGGAGTTGGTCTATGAAGATTTTAGAATATTTCTTCATGTTCCAACTCCAATTTTATTTTCTGCGCCGTTTTCGTTTATGTTTTCGATCCCGTTCCAGTTCTTTTGTGCTTTTTACAGCGGCCCATCCTATGATTCGAGTGCCGAAGATTCCTATAAAAGCTCCCACACTGTCAATGAAAACGTCTTTCACAGAGGGACCTCTTCCTGCCACATGAGACTGATGATATTCGTCGGTGGCAGCAAATCCCACACAGATAAAACCGGCCAGCAGGACCAGCCAGATACTTCTTACTCCATAGGAATAGAGGGGAATGCAAAGAGAAATTGCCAGAATACAGTATTCCGTCATATGGGCCAGTTTCCGTACCAGAAAATGGTATTTGTCGGCATACATGGTAATTTCTTCAGCAGTCAGGTCTTTATCCAGTATGGCTGCTCCCACCTGTACCAGCTTTTGGCTTACTTTAAAGCTGAGTTGACCGGATTGGGCGCCTGTCTGATCGGAAAAAGAAAAAATCATATACATGATCAGCAAAGCAGGAAGAAAGGACAGGGGTTTTAATAAGGCTATAATTAATTTATTCATAGACAATTCCTCCTTTTGGGTACAGAGTATAGCATTTTCCTGAGAGAAGGTCAATTATTTCCCGGATTCTGTAAGAAAGTAATCTCATGAACTGACAGTTACAGAGCAACAGATATTTACAGGAAAATAAGTTGAATTCGTTCTGGCGGTATATTATAATAAAAATAATTGAAATCGGATAAGGAGGCAGCTATGAGTTACGCAGATAGATTATTTATAGAAATGTGTCAGGATATTATAGATAACGGTCTTAGTACGGAGGGAGAGAAAGTTCGCCCCAAATGGGAAGATACAGGGGAGAGCGCTTATACCATAAAACGTTTTGGCGTGGTGAACAGGTATAATCTGGCAAAAGAATTTCCAGCCATTACCCTTCGTAAGACGGCATTAAAAAGCGCATTTGATGAGATTTTGTGGATCTGGCAGAAGAAGTCTAATAATGTAAAAGATCTGAACAGTCATATCTGGGACAGTTGGGCAGATGAGCAGGGCTCTATTGGTAAAGCCTATGGTTATCAGATGAGTGTGAAGCATCAGTATAAAGAAGGAATGATGGATCAGGTGGACCGGGTATTATATGATTTGAAGAATAATCCATACAGCCGCCGGATCATGACCAATATTTATGTGCATCAGGATCTTTATGAGATGAATCTCTACCCCTGTGCATATTCTATGACATTCAATGTAACAAAGGAAAAAGACAGTGATAAACTAACACTGAATGCAATTTTAAACCAGCGTTCTCAGGATGTTCTGGCTGCAAATAACTGGAATGTTTGTCAGTATGCGCTGCTTGTTATGATGTTCGCCCAGGTATGTGATATGAAAGTGGGAGAACTGGTACACGTGATTGCGGATGCACACATTTATGATCGACATATTCCGCTGGTAAAGGAACTGATCAGCCGTCCCACCTACGATGCGCCGATTGTGACCCTGAATCCGGAAATTAAGAACTTTTATGATTTTACGGTAGACGATCTGCACATTGAAAATTATGTGACAGGACCACAGATTAAAAATATTCCAATTGCAGTATAGGAGGAGCGTATGAAGCTTATTGTAGCAGTAGATAAAAACTGGGGAATCGGAAATAATAACAAATTACTGGTGAGTATTCCGTCGGATATGAAGTTTTTCCGGCAGGAAACTTCAGGAAAAGTAGTGGTTATGGGAAGAAAGACACTGGAAAGTTTTCCAAACGGTATGCCTTTAAAGAACAGAACAAATATTGTTCTCACCAGTGACCGCTCTTATCAGGTGAAGGATGCAGTGATCGTTCACGATATTCCGGAACTTCTGGAAGAATTGAAAAAATATCCAGATGATCAGATTTATGTGATTGGCGGTGGAAAGGTATATGAGGAATTATTGCCATACTGTAATCTGGCTCATGTGACAAAAATTGATTTTGCATTTGAGGCAGACACTTATTTCCCTAATCTGGATGAAGATGAAGAATGGGAGATTACAGCCACCAGTGAAGAACAGACATATTTTGATCTGGAGTATGCGTTTGTTCAGTATGAACGGAAATAATACCTGTTCCATAAGTAAGATGGAGGAAATATGGAAAATAATGACAGAGAAAATGATTTCTGGAATGTTGTTCAGGATGCGGTAAATTCCGGAGATTATCAGCACTTAAATCAACAGGTGAAAAGCGCTATTGATGATACAGTGGATGGAATACGAAAAGAAATGCAGGGAGCCGGTGAAGAAATTTTAAACAGTATGAAGAATGCAGGAAAAGAATGGAAACAGGCCTGGAAGGTTTCCAGTACGAAAACTTATCATTCATCGGTAGGGACTTTTCAGAAAAGTCGGGAACCCGGGTATCAGGCGGGAAAGAGGAAAATGCAGGAAAAAGAAGCTCTCCCCCGATTGTATAATCCCAATCCTCCAGGAAAAGTATCCGGACCATTGATGGCGGCAGCAGGATATATCATGAGTGGAACTTTTCTGCTAATAGCGCTCAGTTTTATTCCGCTGGCGTTGCATTTTTCAATTCCGGGAATAATCATGATTGGTTTGATGGCAGGGGCGTCTCTGGGATTTCTTGGAATGGGAATTGCCGGGAGCCGTTCCAGAGGCAGGTTTCTCCGCTTTAAGGAATACGTCAGACAGATTGGAAACAGAACGTACTGTACCATTGAAGAGCTGGCAGGAAAAACAGGCCGGGATCAGGATAAAGTAATCCGGGATTTGAAAAAAATGATTGAAAAAGGAATGTTTCTTCAGGGACATCTGGATCAGCAGGAAACTTGTGTGATCGTTACCAATGAAATGTATCAGCAGTATCTTACGGTTCAGGAGCAGGCAAAAGTAAGAGAAGAGCAGCAAAAGATGCTGGAGGCACAAAGAGCCCAGCTTCCGGAGGAATGTCAGAAGATTCTGGATGAAGAGAAAGAATACATTTCTTATATTCAAAAATGTAATGATGATATTCCGGGAATGGAAATGTCCCAGAAATTAAGTCGGCTGCAGATGATTATTACCAGAATTTTCGAGGAAGTGGGAAAAAATCCTTCTCTGGCTTCTGATCTTAGAAAATTTATGAATTATTATCTGCCCACCACCAGAAAATTATTGGATGTATATTGTGATATGGATAAAGAGACCATTATCAGCACCAATGTGGAAAAAACAAAAAAAGAGATTGAAGATACATTAGATACCATCAATCAGGCTTTTGAAAATCTCTTAAACAGCTTTTTCGAAGAAAAAGCGTTAGATGTGTCCTCAGATATTTCTGTACTTCAGACAATGTTGGCACAGGAAGGACTGACTAAGGGAGATTTTGAAGAGCTGAAAGGAAAAGGAGGAGAAAAATGAGCGATCAACTGAAAGATTTCACATCAAGTCCCACATTAGTTTTTGATCCGGCGCCACAGCCGAAAAATCCCCCGGCAGAGGAAGTAAAGGAAGTTCCTGCCATGGATGACAGTATTTTGACGGAAGAAGAAAAAAAGATGGTGGATGATTTTTCCAGTCAGATTGATCTTCATAATACAAATGGTATCCTCCAGTATGGTGCGGGAACCCAGAAAAAGATGGCAGATTTTTCAGAAGCCGCGTTAAATAATGTCCGTACCAAGGATCTGGGTGAAGTGGGAGATATGCTCACAAATGTGGTGACAGAATTAAAGTCCTTTGAAACGGAAGAAGAAGAAAAGGGATTTTTCTCTTTCTTAAAAAAGCCGGCCAATAAAATCACAAATATGAAAGCCAAATATGAGAAAGCGGAAGTAAATGTGGACAGAATCTGTCAGGTTCTGGAGGGGCATCAGGTTCAGTTGATGAAGGATGTGGCAATGCTGGACAAGATGTATGAACAAAACCTGGTATATTTTAAAGAATTATCCATGTACATTCTGGCCGGGAAAAAGAAATTAAATCTGGTGCGGAACACAGAACTGGTGCAGTTGGTGGAAAAAGCCAAATTATCCGGTCTTCCGGAGGACGCTCAGGCAGCAAAAGACCTGGAAGGATTGTGTAATCGTTTTGAGAAAAAAATTCATGATCTGGAATTGACCAGAATGATTTCTATTCAGACAGCGCCGCAGATTCGTCTTGTACAGAACAGCGATACTATGATGGTGGAAAAAATCCAGTCCACAGTAGTAAATACGATTCCATTGTGGAAAAGTCAGATGGTTCTGGCTCTCGGTGTGGAACATGCTTCTCAGGCTGCTCAGGCTCAGAGACAGGTGACCGATATGACTAATCAGCTTTTGAGAAAAAATGCAGAGGTTTTGAAGATGGCTTCTGTGGAAAGCGCAAAAGAATCAGAGAGAGGCGTTGTGGATCTGGAAACTTTGCAGAATACTAACGCAGCCTTGATTTCCACTCTGGATGAAGTGATGCAGATTCAGGCAGATGGCCGGGCAAAACGTCAGGCGGCAGAAGTGGAACTGCGGAAGATGGAAGATGAACTGAAAAATAAATTGTTGGAAATCAGATAAGAGAAAGCGGAGTGATGGTATGTATCGTGATCATACAAAAGTAATTCGGATTGGAGATCGGGTAATAGGAGGCGGTAATCCGGTACTGATCCAGTCTATGACAAACACAAAAACAGAAGATGTGGAAAAGACAGTGGAGCAGATTCTGGCTTTGGAGAGAGCAGGATGTGAGATTATCCGTTGTGCTGTTCCTACCATGGAAGCAGCAAAAGCGCTGGCAGAAATAAAAAAGCAGATTCATATTCCTTTGGTAGCCGATATTCATTTTGATTACCGTCTGGCTATTGCGGCTATGGAAAACGGAGCAGATAAGATCCGTATCAATCCGGGAAATATTGGAAGTAAAGAGCGGATACAGGCAGTGGTAGACGTGGCAAAAGAAAGAAAAATTCCTATTCGTGTAGGAGTAAACAGCGGTTCTCTGGAAAAAGAACTGGTGGAAAAGTACCATGGCGTGACAGCAGAAGGGCTGGTGGAAAGCGCGCTGGATAAGGTGCATATCATTGAAGAAATGGGATATGACAATCTGGTTATCAGTATCAAATCTTCTGATGTACTGATGTGCGCCCGCGCTCATGAACTGATTGCCCAAAAGACAGATTATCCTCTTCATGTAGGCATTACAGAAGCGGGAACACTGTTTTCCGGCAACATAAAATCAGCAGTTGGTCTGGGAATTATTCTTTATCAGGGAATCGGAGATACCATAAGGGTATCTTTGACGGGAGATCCCCTGGAAGAAGTGAAATCGGCCAAAAGAGTACTGAAAACTCTGGGACTGCGAAAAGGCGGTATAGAAGTGGTATCTTGTCCCACTTGTGGCAGAACCCAGATCGATCTGATTGGTCTTGCCAATCAGGTGGAAAATATGGTACAGGATATTCCGCTGGACATTAAGGTGGCCGTTATGGGATGTGTTGTAAATGGACCTGGAGAGGCTAAAGAAGCGGATATAGGAATCGCCGGAGGAAAAGGAGAAGGTCTTCTGATCAAAAAAGGAGAGATTATCCGAAAAGTGCCGGAGGATCAGCTTCTGGGAGTATTGCGAGAAGAATTGCTGAACTGGTCTGGAAATAATGGAGAAGTGGTGAAAGAATGACAGAAAAGGAATTTCTGGATGTATTTCCCCAGTTGAAAGTGGAGTCTCAACTGGAAGATTTATTGAAAACTGTAAAAGTAAGAAAAGTAGCTATAAACCCGCAGAAAGATTGTCTGCGGGTTTATATTGTGAGTCCCCAGTGGATACAGAAAAAATATATTTATGAGCTGGAAGAATCCATTCGGGAACAATTTTTTCAAAATGCAGGACTGCAGGTGAAGATCATTGAAAAATTTCATCTTTCCCGTCAGTATACGCCGGAAAATTTCCTGGAAGTATACCGTTCCAGTATTTTGCTGGAATTGAAAAAATATAGTATTTTGGAATACAATATGTTCGCTTCTGCTCAGATTACTTTTTCAGATCCGGAAACAATGGAACTTCTGATGACGGATTCCGTGATTGCCAGGGAACGGGAGCATGAATTGGTTAGGGTACTGGAAAAAATATTCTGTGAGCGGTGTGGATTTAATTTGAAAGTGTATCCTGCTTATCGGGAACCGGTGGAAAGCAAAGTGCGTAAAAACAGTGAGCTTCGGATTATGGAAGAGGCAAAACAGATTTTGATGCATTCTAAGGTGGGGCAAAAACAGATGGGCTTATATCCTCCGGAACCGGGAGCAAGTGAAGAGGTTCCATGGGATGAGGAAAAAACAGGAGAAGCATCTGGAGGAACATCTGAAAAGGAAAAAACATCCCAGGGAAGTAAGGAAGAAAGAAAAGCTGCTCACGGCGAGGATGCAAGAAAGAAAAATCAGGGAAAAGCAAATGGCAAATACGGAGGAAAGGGAAATTATCAAAAGGGACGATATGGAGATGCCTATGGCGGTCAACGGTCAGTGAAACGGTCAGATAATCCAGATGTACTGTATGGAAGAGATTTTGATGATGATGTGATCACTATTGAATCCATTTCCGGAGAAATGGGAGAAGTGACCATTCGCGGTCAGGTTACTTCCGTGGAAGCCAGAGAAATCCGAAATGAAAAAACCATTTATATGTTTAATATTACGGATTTTACCGATACCATTACAGTGAAAATTTTCCTCCATAACGAGCAGGTTGCAGAAATCAAAGATGGAATTAAAAAAGGCGCCTTCTTAAAATTGAAAGGCGTAACCACCATAGATAAATTCGATCATGAAATTACTATTGGTTCCCTGGCAGGTATAAAGAAAATTGCAGATTTTACCACTTCCCGTATGGATAACAGCCCGGAAAAAAGAGTGGAGCTTCATTGCCATACAAAGATGAGCGATATGGATGGAGTAACCGATGCCAGTGTGTTGGTGAAAAGAGCTTATAAGTGGGGGCATCCTGCCATAGCCATTACAGACCACGGCGTAGTGCAGTCATTTCCGGAGGCGAACCATGCCTATGATGATATTGTAAGCGATTATCGGAAAGGGTATCAGAAGGAGCATCCGGAAGTTACGAAGGATGAATTAAAAAAGGTTTATCCTCCTTTCAAAGTGATTTACGGTGTGGAAGCCTATCTGGTAGATGATATGAAGGGAATGGTTACCGGAAGCAAGGGACAGAGTCTGGAAGAAGCTTTTGTGGTGTTTGATATTGAAACCACAGGATTTAGTCCGGTATCCAATCGAATTATCGAAATCGGCGCAGTCCGGGTGGAAAAAGGAGCTATTGTAGACCGATTTTCAGTATTTGTCAATCCCAAGGTACCGATTCCCTTTAAAATTGAACAATTAACGGGAATCAATGACGGTATGGTGGTGGATGCAGAACCAATCGAGGTGATCTTGCCCAGATTTCTGGAATTTTCCAAGGGAGCAGTGATGGTTGCTCACAATGCCGGCTTTGATATGAGTTTCATTATAGAAAATTGCAAACGGCAGGGAATTTCCCAGGAATTTACTTATGTGGATACGGTGGGTATGGCAAGAATGCTTTTGCCGGGACTGAATCGTTTTAAACTGGATACAGTGGCGAAGGCTTTAAATATTCCTTTGCTGAATCACCATCGGGCTGTGGATGACGCGGCATGTACCGCAGAAATTTTTGTAAAATTTATTGCCATGTGCCAGGAGAGAGATATTGTAAATCTTGATCAGTTAAACGAAGCGGGTAAAGTGTCAGAGCATACTATAAAAAAACTGCCCACCTACCATGCAATCATTCAGGCTACCAGTGAAGTGGGAAGAGTGAATTTGTATCGGCTGGTTTCAAAATCTCATCTTGATTATTATAATCGAAGACCGAGAATTCCAAAAAGTTTATATCTACAGTATCAGGAAGGATTGATAATTGGTTCTGCCTGTGAGGCGGGGGAATTATTTCAGGCAATTCTTCGGGATGAACCGGAGTCAGAGATTGCCCGTCTGGTAGAATTTTATGATTATCTGGAGATACAGCCTATTGGAAATAATATGTTTATGCTGCGGGATGAGAACCGGGATGATATTACCTCGGAAGAGGATTTGCGGAATTTAAACAGAAGGATCGTGAAGCTGGGCGAACAGTTTAAAAAACCGGTGGTTGCCACCTGTGATGTGCATTTTATTGATCCGGAAGATGAGATTTACCGAAGAATCATTATGACGGGAAAAGGATTCAGCGATGCGGACGATCAGGCTCCGTTATATTTGCGTACTACGGAAGAAATGTTGAAAGAATTTGAATATCTGGGAGGGGAAAAGGCAGAAGAAGTGGTGATTACCAATCCCAACAAAATTGCTGCCCTGTGTGACCGGGTATGTCCGATCCGGGATGGAAAATTCCCTCCTATTATCGATAACTCAGACGGAATGCTGAGAGACATCTGTTATAACAGAGCCCATGAGATTTACGGAGAAGAGCTGCCGGAAATCGTGTCCGCCCGTTTGGAAAGAGAGCTGAATTCCATTATTTCCAACGGATATGCGGTAATGTATATTATTGCCCAGAAACTGGTGTGGAAATCAAATGAAGATGGGTATCTGGTAGGTTCCCGTGGATCTGTGGGATCTTCCTTTGTGGCCACCATGGCAGGAATCACAGAGGTAAATCCGCTAAGTCCGCATTATTATTGTGAAAAATGTCATTATTATGATTTTGACTCACCGGAAGTAAAAGCATATTCGGGAAGAGCCGGATGTGATATGCCGGATGCGGTGTGTCCAAAATGCGGCGCTCCTCTTATAAAAGCCGGATTTGATATTCCCTTTGAGACGTTTCTGGGATTTAAAGGAAATAAAGAGCCGGATATCGACCTGAACTTTTCCGGAGAATATCAAAGTAAGGCACATAAGTATACCGAGGTAATCTTTGGAGCAGGACAGACATTTCGTGCGGGAACTATCGGTACTCTGGCAGATAAGACGGCATTTGGTTATGTGAAGAATTATTATGAGGAGCGGGGGGTACACAAGAGAAATTGTGAAATAGACAGGATTGTCCAGGGATGTACCGGTATTCGACGAACCACAGGACAGCATCCCGGTGGAATTATCGTTCTTCCTTTCGGAGAAGATATTAATTCTTTTACTCCGGTGCAGCATCCTGCCAATGATGTAAATACGGATATCGTTACCACACACTTTGATTATCATTCTATTGATGCAAACTTGTTGAAGCTGGATATTCTGGGACACGATGATCCGACCATGATCCGAATGATGGAAGATCTTACAGGGCTGGATGCTCAGACAATTCCTCTGGACGATCAGTCGGTGATGTCTCTGTTTAAAAGTACAGAGGCATTGGGAATTACACCGGAAGATATAGGAGGATGCCCTCTGGGATGTCTGGGAATTCCTGAATTTGGAACAGATTTCGTTATTCAGATGTTGATCGATACAAAACCCACATCATTTTCTGACCTGGTGCGTATTTCCGGACTGTCCCATGGAACAGATGTGTGGCTGGGAAATGCGCAGACCTTGATAGAAGAAGGAAAAGCGACGATTTCCACTGCCATTTGTACCCGAGATGATATTATGATTTATCTGATCAATAAGGGACTGGAAAGTGAGCTTTCTTTTACGATCATGGAAAGTGTCCGGAAAGGAAAAGGGCTGAAACCGGAGTGGGAAGAGGAAATGAAGGCTCATGATGTACCGGACTGGTATATCTGGTCTTGTAAGAAAATCAAATATATGTTCCCGAAAGCTCATGCAGCCGCTTATGTTATGATGGCGTATCGGATTGCATATTACAAAATATTTTATCCTCTGGCATATTATGCGGCGTATTTTAGTATTCGTGCCTCTGCTTTTTCCTATGAACTGATGTGTATGGGGAAGGAGAGACTGGAATATTATATGGCAGATTATAAAAAAAGAAGTGACAGTCTGTCTAAGAAAGAACAGGATACTTTGAAAGATATGAAGATTGTTCAGGAGATGTACGCCCGTGGATATGATTTTACCGCAGTGGATTTGTATAAGGCGCAGGCGCACAGATTTCAGATCGTAGACGGGAAACTGATGCCTGCTCTGGACAGTATTGAAGGTCTGGGGGATAAGGCGGCAGATGCGGTGGTGCTGGCGGCCAGAGACGGTCAGTTTCTGTCAAAAGATGATTTCCGGCAGCGGACAAAGGTCAGTAAAAACGTTATTGACTTTATGGACGATCTGCATATTTTCGGGGATATTCCCGAGTCTAATCAGATATCATTGTTTGATTTTCAGTAACTTTCTCTTTTCTTGCAACACTACCCGGGGTAGTGTATAATGATTTTTATGATACTATCAGAAATAAGTGACGATGAGAAAACATAAGTGCAGGTGATACTTTGAAGAGAAGAATGGAACAGTTAATAAACGGAAGATTTGAATATGAAGTACCTAAACTGGTTCTCTCAGATACAGACATCACTGTCAGGACAAAGACAGGGGAGAATTATCGGGGAGAATTATTTATCGGGGCAGAAGACAATCGAAGAATCAAGGGGATGGTTATGTCTTCCAGCCGCCGTGTTTTGCTGGCAAAAGAAAAGTTTTCAGGAACTATGGTAAGTATTCCCTACGGTGTAGATGTGAAGGGGCTGACCGCAGGGGACAGGATTGAGGCTGTGATTACCATCAACAGCAATCTGGGCGAATATCAGGTTTCCATCCATGCAGAGGTGGCGGATGATCAGATCACCACATCGCAGGGAGAAATCCGAACTTTGGATGAGTTTGTCACTTTAGCTCAGAAAGATTATCGGGAAGCTTTTCGGCTGTATACCAGTGATCGGTTTATGGAAATCCTTCAGGGTACTGACAGAAAATATCAGACCCTGTATAAGGGAATGTCTCAGAATCCGGTAACTTATCAGCATATGGAAGAATTTTTAATTGGGGCAGGAAAAAAAGAACCGGTGCATATCCATCTGGATAGAGAAGAGAAGGATATGGGGCGGATAGACAGTACCCTGAAAGATTCTGTATATTTATATAAAAATACCTGGGGCTATACCTGTATGGAGGTGGAAGTACGGGGAGATTTTCTTCAGGTGGAAAAAAAGGTTATTACTTCAGAGGATTTTATAGGAAGCGTATATAATCTGGAATATCTTGTGAAAAAAAATCAGTTAGGTCAGGGAAAAAAATATGGTCAGATATGGATAAAAACAGTGTATGGCACCCTGATTTATGAAGTGACAGCCTCCGGCAAGGGGGAGTACTGTCTGACCACAAGAAAATTTGAGAGAAAATCTCAAATAAATATGGGAAAACTTTATGAGCAGTACCGGCTGAAAAAAATCACAGGAGAAGAATGGAAAGAGGAGACGCTTCATGAACTGGAAGAATTAAAAAATATGGGATGTTATTTCCCGAAACAGCAGTTGATGGAAGCTTTTGTACAGTATGAGACGGGAGATATTCCAAAAGCCATGTCTGCACTCTGGCCGCTTAGAGAGATGGAATTTTCTCAGGAGCAGATGGAAGAGGAAGGAGTTTATCTGGCGTTGGCAGTTCGCATTGGGGTGGCTACCGAGGAACAAAAGCAGCAGGCCTCTGACAGAATTGCCAATTTGTACCGGATGAATCCGGGAAGCAGGATTTTGTTGGATGTTCTTTTGAAAACAGAGGAAGAATATCGAAATTCCACAGCAAGACAGTTATACATGATGGAGGAGATTTATCGCCTGGGTTGTACCAGTCCGTTTCTTTACCTGGATGCATACGAAAAAATTTCTCAGGAAGAAAGTTATCTCAAAAAGTTATCTCCTTTTATGGTGCAGGTACTTTCTTATGGAGCTAAAAACAGTTGTCTTACAGAAGAACTGACATTGCGTATCGGGCATTTATCAGAGTATGTGAAAAGTTTCCAGAAAAGTATTTACCGACTGCTGGTGCAGTGCTATGAAACTCATCCGGGAAAAAATCTGGTGGACAGTATCTGTAAATATATCATGAAAGGTCAGCCGAGAAAAAAGGAATATTTCCGTTGGTATGCGCTGGCTGTGGAAGAAGATATACGGATTACCAGACTGTATGAGTATTATATAGAGACTATGCCGGAAGGCTATCAGAGTGTATTGCCTCAGGTGATCCGGATGTATTTTGTATATAACAATACTCTTAGCAGTAAAAAGCGGGCATCTGTCTATGCAAATGTAATACGGAATAAAGAAGTGGATAAGGCCACATATCTTAATTACCGGAAAGCAATGGAGCAGTTTGCCCTGGAATCTCTGGAAAAGGGGAAAATCAGCGAAGATTACGCCGCGATTTATCAGGAATGTATTGATAAAATCACCAGTGTGTCCATGGGAAATCATATGGCAAAGGTTATTTTTGCTTATCGGATTTACTGCGATGATCCGAAAATCCGTAATGTGATCGTGCGGCATGGAGAGATGGAGCAGGAAGAAGTATATCCCTGCAATGAAGGAGCTGCATATATTTACCTGTATACTCCCCAGGCGCAGATTATCTTTGAAGATGAAAAGAGAAGAAGATATGCGGTAACGGTAGATTACAATCTGCAGAAATTGGTGGAAGATAAAGAATATGTGAAACAGTGCGTGGCTCTCGATGTGGCGGAACCGGGCCTGTTACTCCATGTGTGTGGAGACGATACCAGTAAAATGGAAGTAAAAGTAAGAAATCTGGGATGTTATCAGCATGTGGTTCAGGACAGAGTATTTACCGAAGCGTACCGACATAAAATCTGCAGGAAGATTTTGGAGTATTATGCGGAACATGCGGGAGACGATACGCTTGACAGCTATTTAAGAGAAATGGATTATCTTACTTTTGCCAGAGTAGATAAGGTATTGCTGGCAGAAATATTGATTGAAAAAGGAATGTATGAACGGGCATTTACCATTGTCAGTCAGTATGGTTTTGAGGGAATCCGCACAGAAAGTCTGGTATTGTTGGCCAGCCGTATGATCCTTCGCACAGAATTTGTGGAAAATGAGGAACTGGTTTATCTGTGTCTTTATGTTTTCGAAAAAGGAAAATATGATGATATTATCCTTTCTTATCTCAGTGATAATCTTATGGGACCGGTAAAACAGATGGTTCTTTTATGGGAAAGGATGAAAGGATTCCAGTTAGATACATATGCGCTGGAGGAGGAAATTTTACTTTTATCCATGTTTGGCAGGGTATATCTGGAGAAAGGCCATGAAATACTGAAAAGCTATATTCAGCAAAAAGGAAAGCAGCAGGTTATTCTGGCATACCTGTCATTTTGTGCCTATGATTATTTCCTGGGAGAAAAGTCTGTGGACGGGTATATTTTCCAGTGTCTTGAGTTTTGTTGTGAGAGGGAATGGGAAATGGATAGAATATGTCGCCTTTCCTTATTGAAATATTACTCCGAACTGGAAAAGCCTTCTGAAAAACAGTCTTTGTTGATTCGAAGAATATTAGAAGAATGCAGTGAAAACGGACTGCGATTTGCCTTTTTCAGAAA
Source organism: Eubacterium sp. UBA3279 (assembly GCA_002361775.1). Taxonomy (GTDB): domain Bacteria; phylum Bacillota; class Clostridia; order Lachnospirales; family Lachnospiraceae; genus Oliverpabstia. The sequence goes on along the minus strand of DETV01000002.1, from coordinate 28,625 downwards.
GCTGTCCTCCTGTTATACAAAGCCGTATCAGTTGGATGATAAACAATTTGTAGAAGAACATTTTCCTGCTAACGCCAGGGTGATGATTCACTATTGTATGAGAAAAGACCAGGAAGAAGCTGTATATAAAAGCGAACCTGTGAAAAATATGTATCAGGGTATTTTTGTAAAAGAATTTTTGTTATTCTACGGAGAAACTCTGAGTTATTATCTCACAGTGGATGACGGAAAAGAAAGCTGGCAGACAGAAGAGAAAACATTAAAAATGGAAGACTGTTTTCAGGAAGGCAATTCCAAATATCAGTTACTGAACCAGATGCTGGCAGGAAGAATTCTGGGGCAGGAACTTCCTTTAGAGAAAGCTATGGAACAGTATCTGTACAGAGAATGTCTGGCAGAAAAAATGTTTCCTTTAATTGATTAACAGGTAATTACACAGGTGGAGGCAATAAAATGAATGAAGTCAGAAATATTATTGTAGGATTCGATCTGGGAGAAAAAGTCTCACAGTTATGTTATTACGACAGACGTGCCGGTGAACCGGTATCTCTGCCTATGAAAGTGGGAACCGGACAGTATACATTTCCCAATTGCCTGAGTAAGAAGCCTGGAGAAGAAGAGTGGCATTTTGGATTGGAAGTGGAATACTTTGTCAGTCAGCAGGAGGAAATTTATCTGGATAATCTGTATGAAATCTGTTCCCGGCAAAAGACGGTGCTGGTGGACGGAGAAGAACGAAAAGCAGGGGAACTTCTTGGAATGTTTATTGCAAATGCCTTACGCATTCTGGGAGTGCCGGATCCGGTTAAAAGTATCAGCGGTCTGATGATCACCACTCCCCATCTTACCAGAGAAATGGTGGAAAATGTACGGGACGCCTGCTGGCATATGGGATTTGCCAGAAACAGATGTTTCCTGCAAAACTATGAAGAAAGTTTTTATTATCATACCCTGTATCAGAAAGCAGAGATTTGGAGCCGGAAAGTGGGATTATTTACCTTTGATCGGGATCAGGTAAGTTATGCCAGTCTGGAAATGGACAGAAAGACGAAGCCTGTACAGGTTCAGGTGAAAAAAGGGAAAACAGCAGCTCTTCATACAGATCCGGTGGAAAGAGATTTTGATTTTTATGAACTGATACAGGAATCACTGGGAAACGAAGTGTTTTCCAGTATTTTCCTGGTGGGTGACGGGTTTGACAAAGAGTGGGCCGGCAGGTCTGTTCCCCTTTTGTGCCGTCATCAAAGACACGTATTTTATGGAAATAATCTTTTTGCCAAGGGCGCCTGCTACGGAGCGAAAGAAAAGGTGGAAGAGAGGAATCTGAAAGGCTATCTGTATACGGGAAGCGATCTGATCCGTATGAATGTGGGAATGGAAATGATGGTGTTTGGAACACCGGCATACCATTCGCTGATCAGTGCAGGAGTGAACTGGTACGAAGCTGTGGGTGACTGTGAAATTTTGCTGGATGATACCAGAGAACTGACTTTTGTGGTGACAGATATGGAAAATACCAGGAAAGACAGATATAGTATGTCTCTGCCGAATCTTCCCCAGAGGCCGCCGAAGGCAACCAGACTGCATCTGCATCTGGAATTTGAAGCGGCAGACCGATGCAGAATTGATGTGGAAGACATGGGATTTGGGGAAATGTATCCCAGTTCCGGTCTTGTATGGCATGAGATGATGAAAGGATAAGGAGGGGCAGAATGAGCGGTTATATTTTATGTCAGGTAAGACGGGCGAAACTGCCCTATTACATTGAAAATATCAGTACAAATATCTATTCCATTGAGGAATTGTGTTTTTATCTGTATCACAATATTTATCTGTTGGATTCTACGATCATCAATGAAGAGCTTTGCTTTTGGATCCGGGATGAATTGGGATTAAAAAAACTGGCTCAGAAGTTATACAGTCTGTTGGATGATAATCTGAAAGTGGGAGATTTTATCCTTCCGATTTTCAAAGAAATCAATTACCTTTCACTGGAAGAGTTTCGCCGTTTAAATCAGCAGATCCAGAAACTGGCTCAGGAGCCGGAAGTGCTTCGCCAGAAATTAAAAGGAGATTATCTGATGGAGCATGGTAAGTATGTAAATGCCATTAAAGTGTATCAGAAGGCTCTTTTTGAAAAACAGGAGAAAAAAACAAGTGAACAGGATCAGTTGGGAGGACAGTTTACAGGGGGCATCTATCACAATATGGGATGCGCCTATGCCAGACTGTTTCAGATGGAGGAAGCCATCAGTTGTTTTGAGAAAGCTTACGAACATCTGAGAACCATGGGATCCATCAAAAGTTATCTTTATGCTGTTTACATGGAGCAGGGAGAAGAAGCTTTTGAGAAAAAAGCGGTGGAATTAGGTGTGGAAGGAGACAGACGTAAGGAGATACTGGAAGAGATCCAGAAAACTGCCGGTGAGATTTATGAGACCCGGGATGGTCAGGAATACGTGAATGCCCTTGCAGAGAAAAGACAGGGACATTTGGAAGAATACCACAAAATGCTGGATGAAATGCTGCAAAGAATGACCAAAGAATATCACCGGAGTACGGGATATTAAAGGTGATACAGACAGCTCCCTGTTTTTTGTATTAAAAGACATGATATGTTCTTGACATAATCACTTTATTATGGTAGAGTAGTAGCACAACGAACGACAAGGAGTTAAGGATTATGAAAAGGAAAGTAATAAGTGTTTTGGTTGCAGCAGGTATGGTGATGAGTCTGTTTTCAGGATGTGGAAGTAAGGACAGCGCGGCGGATGCTCCGGCAGAAACAAAGAAGGAAAGTCAGGAAGAAGAAGCAAGCAGTGAGTCTGGAGAGACTTCTGAAGAAAAAACCACCTTTACAGTAGGATTTGATGCAGAATATCCACCGTATGGATATATGGATGAAAATGGAGAATATACCGGATTTGATCTGGAACTGGCAGAAGCTGTATGTAAGCTGGAAGGCTGGGAGCTGGTAAAAAAACCGATCAACTGGGATTCTAAAGATATGGAATTAAATTCCGGTTCTATTGACTGCATCTGGAATGGATTTACCATGAACGGAAGAGAAGAAGAATATACCTTTTCAGTTCCTTATGTAGATAACAGTCAGGTTATTGTAGTAGCGGAAAATGCAGGAATTGAAAAGCTGACAGACCTGGCAGGAAAAACAGTAGGCGTACAGGCTGCATCAGCCGCTCTGGACGTACTGCAAAGCGAGGAGGGACAGAAAGCTCTGGCAGATACTTTTGCCGCTTTAAATGAATTTGCAGATTACAATACCGCATTTACTGAGCTGCAGGCAGGAGCTTTGGATGCTCTGGCAATTGACATCGGCGTGGCGCAGTACCAGCTTAAATCCAGAGGCGAAGGATTTGTGATGTTGGAAGAGACTTTGAACAAAGAACAGTATGCCATCGGATTCAAGAAAGGTAATCAGGAACTTTGTGATACGGTAAATGCAGATCTTCAGAAATTAACAGATGATGGAACGGTGAATGAACTGGCAGAAAAGTATGAGATTGCCGATATGGTAACGTTAAAACCGGCACAGTGATGTGCATTAAGTAGAATAGTAAAAAAACGGAGGACTGTCGCAGGAAACACAGGATGTTTATGTGGCAGCCCTTTCCTGTGTGTGGAGGGTGTGCATGAGTTTTGAAGTAATGTTGGAGCAATTGGGGAAAGGGTTTGGTCAGACATTTCTGATTTTTACTCTGACGCTGGTATTTTCATTGCCTTTGGGGCTGGTTGTTTATTTTGGAAGAATCTGTCGTTTTAAGCCGATAAGCTGGCTGGTTCGGATTTACATTTCTATCATGAGGGGAACCCCTCTGATGCTTCAGCTTTTAATCTGGTATTTTGCGCCGTTTTATCTCTGGAAGATGAATATTGGCGGTTACAAATTTACGGCGATTATTCTGGGATGTTCTCTGAACTATGCGGCATATTTTGCGGAAATCTATCGTTCCGGAATTGAAGCAATTCCCGTCGGACAGTATGAAGCGGCACAGCTTTTGGGATACAGTAAAGTACAGACGTTTTTCCGGGTGGTGTTGCCGCAGATGATAAAAAATGTACTTCCCTCTGTAACCAATGAAGTTATTACACTGGTAAAGGATACCTCTTTGGTGTATTCCGTATCATATATTGAAATGTTTGCAGTGGCAAAACAGATTGCAGCAGCACAAACCACAGTAATGCCATTTTTCATTGCCGGGGTATTCTACTACATATTTAATTTCGTGGTTGCATGGGTGATGGAAATGTTTGAGAAAAAAATGAATTACTATCGGTAGGAGGATGGAAATGAATCTTTTGAAAATGGATCATATCAGAAAATCATTTAACGGTGTGGAAATACTTCATGATATTTCTCTGCAGGTTCAGGAGGGAGAGATCGTATCCATCATCGGACCGTCCGGTTCGGGAAAATCCACACTGCTGCGCTGTGCAGCCATGCTGGAGACCATTGATGAGGGAGAAATTTCCTATATGGGAAGGAAAACTGCATGGGTAGACGGGGGAAAATACAGTGTACCGGGGAAAAAGGAATTGAAAGAAATCCAGTCCTGTTTTGGACTGGTATTCCAGAATTTTAATCTGTTTCCTCACTACTCTGTTATGAAAAATATTACAGATGCTCCTTTAAAAGTACAGAAAAGAGAGAAGGAAGAAGTATACAAAGAGGCGAGAGAACTTCTGAAAAAAATGGGCCTGGAAGATAAGGAAAATGCTTATCCTTATCAGTTGTCAGGAGGACAGTGCCAGAGAGTGGCAATTGCCCGGGCGCTGGCTCTTAATCCCAAAATATTATTTTTTGATGAACCTACTTCGGCGCTGGATCCGGAACTTACGGGAGAGGTTTTAAAAGTGATCCGCTCTCTGGCAGATCTGGATATCACTATGGTGATCGTAACTCATGAAATGGAATTTGCGAGAAGTATTTCTGACCGGGTTATTTTCATGGAAAAGGGAGTGGTTGCTTTGGAAGGAACTCCGGAAGAGGTCTTTCGTGCAGAGCATACAAGAATGAAGGAATTTTTAGGGAAATTTCATCAGAACTAATCTTGCGTTTCCTATGCAGGTATTATATAATGAAATAGCCTTCCGGATAAACCGGAAGGCTATTGAACATTCTAATCAAAAGAAGAAAGGTGTCAAGATCATGAAAAAATTAGAACAGCTGTATGAAGGAAAAGCAAAAAAAGTTTTTAGCACAGATGTAGAAGGCGTAGTAATCGTAGATTACAAAGATGATGCAACTGCTTTCAATGGAGAAAAGAAAGGTACAATTACCGGAAAAGGCGTTATCAACAACCGTATGACCAACTATGTATTCAAACAGCTTGAAAAAGCAGGAGTTCCCACTCATCTGGTAGAGGAACTGTCTGATCGTGAGACAGCCGTTAAGAAAGTAGATATCGTTCCTCTGGAAGTTATTGTGCGCAACGTGGCAGCAGGAAGCTTCTCTAAGAGAATGGGAGTAGAAGAAGGAAAAGAACTTCTTTGCCCGATTCTGGAGTTTAGCTATAAAAACGATGACCTGGGTGATCCTTTTATTAATGATGACTATGCTCTTGCATTGGGACTGGCTACACAGGAAGAAATTGATACCATTAAATCATATACAAGAAAAATCAATGAATTTTTGAAAGAGTATTTCCTGAACGCAGGTATGAAACTCATCGATTTCAAGATTGAGTTTGGTAAACTGGCAGATGGAACAATCATCCTGGCTGACGAGATTTCTCCGGATACCTGCAGACTGTGGGATGTAAATACCAACGAAAAACTGGATAAAGACCGTTTCAGAAGAGATATGGGTAATGTAGAAGAGGCTTATAACGAAGTATTTAAACGTCTTGGCCTCGCTTAATGAAGCAGAGATTTGGAGCAGACATCTTCGGATGTCTGCTTTATATGTAATTATTCAGTAAGAAATTTCCCTGTTTTATTGTGATAATACTGAAGTATTATGAAAAAAATGAGAATTATAACAGAAAATGGAGAACAGACTATGAGTACAGATAGATATGTAAGTCCCCTTTCAGAACGGTATGCCAGCAAAGAAATGCAGTATATTTTTTCACCGGATATGAAGTTCCGTACATGGAGAAGACTGTGGATTGCCCTGGCTGAAACAGAAAAAGAACTGGGTCTGCCGATCACACAGGAACAGATTGATGAATTGAAAGCAAATAAAGATAATATCAATTATGAAGTGGCAAAAGAGAGAGAACGTCAGGTACGCCATGACGTTATGTCTCATGTGTATGCCTATGGCGTGCAGTGTCCTAAGGCGAAAGGTATTATTCACCTGGGAGCTACTTCCTGTTATGTAGGCGATAATACAGATATTATTGTTATGACAGAAGCGTTGAAGCTGGTAAAGAAAAAACTGGTCAATGTAATCGCAGAGCTGGTTAAGTTTGCGGAAGAACACAAGAATCTGCCTACACTGGCATTTACCCATTTCCAGCCGGCACAGCCTACTACAGTGGGTAAACGTGCAACTTTATGGATGCAGGAATTTATGCTGGATCTGGAAGATCTGGATTTTGTATTAAGTACTATGAAACTGTTAGGTTCTAAGGGAACTACAGGTACTCAGGCAAGTTTTCTGGAGTTGTTTGAAGGAGATCAGGAAACAATTGATAAAATTGATCCTATGATTGCGGAAAAGATGGGATTCAAAGAGTGCTATCCTGTTTCCGGACAGACATATTCCCGTAAAGTAGATACAAGAGTATTGAATGTACTGGCTGGTATTGCAGCCAGCGCTCATAAATTTTCCAACGATATCCGTCTGCTTCAGCATCTGAAAGAAGTAGAAGAACCATTTGAAAAGAGTCAGATTGGATCCTCTGCTATGGCTTATAAGAGAAATCCTATGAGAAGCGAGAGAATTGCTTCCCTGTCCCGTTTCGTGATGGTGGATGCGCTGAATCCGGCTATTACTTCTGCAACACAGTGGTTTGAGAGAACATTGGATGATTCAGCAAATAAACGTCTGTCTGTTCCGGAAGGATTCCTGGCAATCGATGGTATTCTTGATCTGTGTCTGAATGTGGTAGACGGCCTTGTGGTATATCCGAAAGTAATTGAAAAGAGACTTCGTTCAGAACTGCCCTTTATGGCTACAGAGAACATTATGATGGATGCGGTAAAAGCGGGGGGAGACCGTCAGGAACTTCATGAGAGAATTCGTGAGCTTTCCATGGAAGCAGGAAAAACAGTGAAAGTAGAAGGAAAAGACAATAACCTTCTGGAGCTGATTGCAGTTGATCCGGCATTTAACCTGACTCTGGAAGAACTGGAAAAGACTATGGATCCTGCAAAATATACAGGTCGCGCAGCAGTACAGGTGGATGCATTCCTTAATAAGGTAGTGAAACCGATGTTGAAAGAAAATGAAGAATTGTTGGGAATGACCGCAGAGATAAACGTATAATGAGATCAGAAAGAAGAATTGTTCATAAAAAGATTAATGAGCAGTTCTTCTTTTTTTTGTAAAAGTGTGCTACACTTTTTTTATGAGTTTGATATTTGATGAAAATGAATGGAAAGAAGAAGGATTACGAAAAGGAAAGATGTTTGTGCTTCCCACAGAATCTTTTCAGGATTATGTGGAACATCCTCTGATCAGAGGACTTTATTTAACTGATGTGGGATATTATCCTCGTGCGAAAGGCCATTTTAGAGAGCGAAAGGAAGGGATAGAGGAATATATCTTGTTATATTGTACGGAAGGACGAGGAACGGTTCTGGTGAATGGGAAAGAATATTTACTGGGCCCGAACCAGGCATTTTGTATTCCACATTTCAAACGTCATTGTTATTATGCGTCACAGGAGGATCCATGGAGTATTTTATGGGTTCATTTCAAGGGGGAAAATACGGTGTGCTTTCCGGTGGATGAGTGTGGCATTGTCACCTTTGCTTCGCAGAATGCGCCGGAAAGAATGCATTTTTTATTTGATTCTCTGTTCCGGGTTTTGGAAGGTAACTATACTTTGGGGAATTTTATCTATATTTCTCAGGTGTTGTCTATGATTTTGGCAGAAGTTTATTATAGAGAAAAAATCCATACTACCCAGGAACAAAATAAGCATGTGACAGATGTAATTCGATATATGTACAAACATTTATATGAAAATCTTACCCTGGAAAAAATTGTAGAGGAATTTGATTTATCCAAAAGTTATCTGAATGCAATATTTCAAAAATATACCCAACACGCGCCGATGGATTTCTTTATTAACCTGAAAATGAAACGAGCATGCCGGATGCTGCGTACAACAGATTTTTACGTGTATGAGGTGGCTCAGAAGATGGGGTATACAGATCAATACTATTTTTCCAGGATATTTAAAAAAACTGTAGGAATGTCACCAAAAGAATATAAAAATAGTGACACATACCATGCTTCGGATGTGTAGATGAAAAGAGTATTACATAAAAGTTTTGTGTGATACTCTTTTTTGGTGAAAATAAAAGGGAGAATGTGGAATATAATCCATGAAAAGGTAAGATATAGCATTTTATACATCATTGTATGCAGATATAATATGTATTAGAAGACAAGAAGTCTTGTGGTTGATTATGAATAATAGTCCATGAAATGAGTAAGGCGCTGTAAAAGGTTAACAGACAGGAGGAAGTTGATTATGAAATATGAAATTTCTATGGAAGACCGTCAGATTTTGCGGGAACTGGCAAAAAAACAGTTAGAGTTCCATCATAAAGAAGAAAATCAAAAAAGAATTACCGAATGGTATCGGCATAATGCTTTGCAGGGAGAACGTCCTATGATCCATTTGGAAGCAGGAACATTCCAGGATGAATATATGCCGGGAAGATTACGCTGTCAGGGGGATTTCGCCAGACAGGTAGAAGAAAAATTATATGAGAACTTCCAGAATCAGGAATTGTTTGACGATGATCGGGTGACGCCGGATTATTACCAGGTGACGTATGACACATTTTTCCGTCTGTTCGATATCAAAATTGAGGTAGAGCATACCACAGTGGGAAATAGTGAAAGTGTGGGTCATCATTTTGTTTCCATGGTAGAAGATCTGGAAGAAGATTATGATAAGCTGAAACCTACTGTTTTTGGAGTGGATCTGGAAAGTACACGGAAAAAATATGATGCAATACAGGAAGCCATTGGAGATATTCTTCCGGTGAAAATGGGAATGAATTGTCTGTACAGTGTTCCGACTCAGATGATTGTTCATTTTATGAGTATGGAAAATATGATGTTCAATATGTACGATTATCCGGAATTATTTAAGGAAATGATGGATCGTATTGCAGAAGATACTCTGGCGTATTACAAATTTTTGGAAGAAAAACATTTGATTTTACCTACCGTATCCTACGAAGGAGTGGGACAGGGAACATGGGCATTTACGAAAGAATTGCCGGGATATGATCAGGTTGGAAAGAAAATTTTTACCCCGAAAGATGTGTGGGGATTTATGGATTCTCAGGAAACCGTGGGAATTTCGCCGGAAATGTATGAGGAGTTTATTTTCCCCTGTTATAAAAAAATATCAGAGCAGTACGGTATATTATCATATGGATGCTGTGAACCGGTACATCCTATATGGGACCGATGCATCAGTAAATTGGAAAATCTCAGAAAAGTTTCTATTTCTCCGTGGTGTGATGAAAAGTTTATGGGAGAGCGGTTACAGGGAAGTAAAGTCATTTATCAGAGAAAGCCCAGTCCTAATTATTTGGGTGTGGGAGCACAGTTGGATGAAGAAGCGTTTCGTCAGCATATTGATACTACGCTGGAAGCCGCAAAAGGATGTAAGCTGGAGATTACCCAGAGAGATGTTTATACCATAAATAAAGATATTTCCAAGGCGCGCCGGTATGTGAGCATAATCCGGGAAGAAATTGCAAAATATTGGAATTCATAAAGGCATAAAACCACTTATGTGCAAGCACAACGTGGTTTATGACCTTTTGCCCCTGGCATCAGATTTATTAATATATTTTATAATTACAAACGTTTTATAAGTAATAATAAGTTTTACTTATAATAAAAAAGGTGTATAATACCACTGTGTCAAAATCAAATGAACCCATCAGGAGGTAAATACATGATTAAAGCAGTTGTTGGAGCAAACTGGGGAGACGAAGGTAAAGGAAAAATTACGGATATGCTGGCGAAGGAAGCCGATATTATCGTGCGTTTTCAGGGAGGAGCGAATGCAGGTCATACGATTGTAAATGATTATGGAAAATTTGCATTGCACACACTTCCTTCCGGTGTTTTTTACAATCATACCACAAGTGTGATTGGCAATGGCGTAGCTTTAAATGTACCGTTATTGTTTGAAGAGATTCAGGGGATTGTGGATAAAGGAGTGCCTGCACCAAAGATTCTTGTTTCGGATCGGGCGCAGATGGTGATGTCTTATCATATCTTGTTTGATCAGTATGAAGAAGAACGTCTGGGTGGAAAATCTTTTGGCTCCACAAAGTCAGGAATAGCACCTTTTTATTCAGATAAATTTGCTAAAATTGGCTTTCAGGTAAGTGAGTTATTCGATGAGGAAGCATTACAGGAAAAAGTAGAGAGAATCTGTGAAACCAAAAATGTAATGCTGGAGCATCTCTACCATAAACCGCTTTTGAAACCGGAAGTGATTATGGAAGAACTGAGAGGTTACAAAAAGATGGTAGAGCCTTATGTGTGTGACGTCTCTCTTTACCTGTGGAATGCTTTGAAAGAAGGAAAAGAAATTCTTCTGGAAGGTCAGTTAGGCTCTCTGAAAGATCCGGATCACGGTATTTACCCGATGGTTACATCTTCTTCTACGCTGGCAGCTTACGGTGCAATCGGCGCCGGAGTACCTCCGTATGAGATCAAGAAAATTATTACTGTTTGTAAAGCGTATTCCAGCGCTGTAGGAGCAGGAGCGTTTGTTTCTGAAATCTTTGGAGAAGAAGCAGATGAGCTGAGAAGAAGAGGCGGTGACGGCGGAGAATACGGCGCTACCACAGGGCGTCCAAGAAGAATGGGATGGTTTGATGTGGTGGCTTCCAAATACGGCTGCCGTATGCAGGGAACCACAGATGTGGCGTTTACCGTTTTGGATGTTCTGGGATATTTGGATGAGATTCCCGTTTGTGTGGGATATGAGATCAATGGAGAAGTGACTACAGATTTCCCGACGACCACCTTGCTGGAAAAAGCAAAACCAGTATATGAGGTGCTTCCGGGATGGAAATGTGATATCCGGGGAATCAGAAAATATGAAGAGCTTCCGGAGAATTGCCGCAAATATATTGAATTTATAGAAGAAAAGATTGGTTTCCCGATCACCATGATTTCCAATGGCCCAGGCCGGGAAGACATCATTTACAGATAATAGTTGAAAAAAGAGCTGCCGATTCATCTGTGTTTTATATCAATGAATCGGCAGCTTGTTTTATTTTTGTTATGCGTTGCTGGCCGCAATTTTTACACGGCTCCACAAATTACTGATTACCTGTTTTATTTTTTCATTATAGACGAAAACTTCATCTTTTTCATTTCCTGTTCTTGGCAGGTAGGCATTGATTTCTTCGTAATCGCCGCCTTCTCCGGAAAGAACGGACATGACTTCTTCATTGGCAGAAGTATAGCCTACATAACTTGAGTTATCATAAGCGCCTTCGTAATCGGATACATAATTAATGAAAGCGTGCGCCAGATCCGGATTTTTGGCATTTTTAGGAATTACCATGGCGTCAGACCAGATGTTTGTTCCGCTCTCCGGCATATAGAATCCCATATTTTCATTTTCACTCATAACATAGGCTGCATCTCCGGAATAAATCAATCCCATGGCTTTTCTGCCCTGAGCCATATTGTCGATGATCTCATCGGTCACGATTTCCGGTTCCATAGTTTGTACACATTGTACTAGCCAGTCGTAGGCTTCCTGAATTTCCTGTTCATTTTCTGTATTCATGGAGTAACCCAATGCTTTTAAAGCCATCATGAAAGAATCTCTTTCTGAATCGTAGAGGTAAATATCTCCTTTATATTTATCATTGAGGAAAATATTGAAGCCCTGCTCTTTCAGATCTTTTTCATCTACCTTAGTCTTATCATAGACGATGCCCACCGTTCCCCAGAAATAAGGAACAGAATATTCATTTTCAGGATCATAGGGCAGACCTTTTACAGCCTTTGCCAGCAAATCCATACAGGTCAGTTTATCCTGATCCAGTTTTTGAAGTAAATCTTCCTGAATCAATCGTTGGATCATGTAATCACTGGGAACCAGGATGTCATAAGCTTCACCGTTTGCCACTTTAATATACATTTGTTCGTTGGAATCAAATAATTCCATTATGACAGTGGCGCCGGTCTGTTCTTCAAAATTGGCAATAATATTTTCACCGGTATATTCTCCCCAGTTATAAACGTGGAGTGTCTGACCCTCAAAAGGACGTTCCTCCCCGGTTTTGGTGAAGCGGGCAATAGATGTTCCCAGAATTGCTGCGATTAACAGGAAAGCGGCAGCAGGGAATACCCATCTTTTTCCGGGAATTTCCCGTTTGGCCCGTTTTGCTGTAAACATTGGAACAATGTTAATGAGCAGAAGAGCAATGGTAATAATAACCACCACCAGGGTGGAAATAGCATTGATACTGGGGTTAACTCTCTTACTCATAGTGTAAACCATAATACTCAGGTTTTTGACTCCCCGGCCTGTGACAAAGTAAGAAATAATAAAATCGTCCACAGACATGGTAAATGCGATCAGAGCGCCGGAGACAATTCCGGGGGCAATCTGAGGTACAATAACTTTTACCAGAGCCTGCCAGGGGGTTGCGCCCAGATCCATGGCTGCGTCAGCCAGATTGGGGTCCAGTGACCGGATCTTTGGCATGACGGAAAGCATTACATAGGGAATGCAGAAGGCAATATGCGCCAACAGCATGGTCATATATCCTTTTTCAATCCGGAAAGTGATAAATAACAGCATGAAACCGATGGCTGTTACAATTTCCGGATTCATCATGGGAAAATTATTTACCTGTTCCACCAGATTACGAATGATTTTTTTCGATTTGCTAAGTCCGATGGCGGAGATAGTTCCCACTACAGTAGATACGAATGTGGCAATCAATGCAACGCTGAACGTTGTATACAGGGCTTCCATCATATCTCCGGATTCCAGCATATGACGATACCAGCGGAGGGAAAATCCTGTAAAATTGGTCAATGATTTTCCGTCATTAAAAGAAAATACGATCATATAGAAAATAGGCAGGTAGAAGAAAGCAATCACAAGAATCAACAATAATTTGCCTAAGGGATTTTTCTTTTTTTTCATGAGATTACTCCTCCTTTCCGCCTTTGTTTCGTATTTCAACTTTTCGTACCGCCATCATAAGAAGCATCATGATAATCGCCATGATCATGGAAATCGCACTTCCGAAATTCCATTCTCCAACGGTGATAAACTGATTCTCAATCATATTTCCAATGAGGAAATACTGTCCGCCTCCCAATAACTTGGGAATGAAGAAAGAGCTGACAGAGGGAAGAAACACCAGGGTAATACCGTTGATCACACCGGGCAGAGACAAAGGAAGAGTCACCCGGCGGAATGTCTGTACCGGATTTGCTCCCAGATCTGCGCTGGCTTCCAGGAGAGAAGTATCCATTTTACTCAGGGAGGTCTGGATCTGCAGGATCATAAAGGGGAGAAAGTTATATACCATACCTAATAAAACGGCTCCTTCGGTGTATAAAAGCTCTCTGTTTCCCAATCCAAACAGACTCAGGATTTTCTGGATCAGACCGCCTTCACTTAACAGACCGATCCAAGCATAAGTTCTTACCAGCATATTGATCCACATAGGGATAGTGATGGCCAAAATCAGGAGATTTTGAGTTTTTTCGTTGGTTTTTGTGATAAAATATGCCACCGGATAGCCTAAAAACAAACAGATCAAAGTGGTTTTTATGGCAATCCAGATGGAACGCCAGAGAATCATAAGAAAATCATGGTCGGTGAAAAAATTAATATAATGCTCCAGCGTAAATTCAAAGGGGATAATGCTGTTTCCGTGTTCCATAAAAGAATAGACTGCGATCAGTCCCATGGGAAGTACCAGCATTAAAATCGCCCAGACAATATAGGGAAAAGCTAACTGAGAAAATTTCTTCATCAGTAACCCACCTTAGACATAACATGAATGTCTTCCGGGAAGAATGTCAGTCCGACCTCCTGACCTTCTTCAGAATAATCTGTGGTATGGATTTTCAGTTCCCGTCCTGTTGTCCAGAAAGTGATTTTATACACTCCTTCTGTGATGTGTTCCGGATCAAAATCATAGTCCACACTCAGATCTACACTTGTATTTTCATCGCTTAATTTCCATCCCTGTGCATTTGCCCAGGTTTTCAGATCTGTATCAAGAGCCTGGGATTCCTGGATCTCATCCACAGTCTTCTGGAAGTTAAAGGCCATAACCGCTTCATTTGCTTTTTCATTTTTCACAAAAGGCTGGTCAACCACAAAGATCATTCGCTCAATTTTTGTTCCGTTTCCAGTGGTGAAGGTAACGGGGTAAAGCCCTTCTTCTTTGTGAATATCATATTCTACTTTTGCGATAGAAACATACTCGTCACTTTCCACATTCCATGCATGGGCGTTGGAGAGAGCGATTACTTCTTTATCATCTAAAGTTTCCACATCATCTACATCCACATAAAAGTTGTTGGCGCTGATTTTTTCTGTGCCGTCCTCACTGGTAACATCCTGGTTACGAATTACCCGCATATCTACAGTGACGCTGGTACCGGGAACGGTTTCCACAATGATTTCATAATGAACGCCTTTAAAGAGGACGCTCAATACTTCGCCGGTCATTTTTCCGTCTTTAACATCCACAATATCAATATCTTCAGGACGGATTACCACATCTACCTTTTCCCCATTCTTAAATCCAAAATCTACGCAGTCAAAGATTTTATCGTCAAACTGAACTTTGTAGTCCTCCAGCATCACGCCGGGAATCAGATTACTTTCACCGATAAAGTTTGCTACAAAGCGATTGGATGGTTCATTATAAATATCCTGAGGAGAACCTACCTGCTGGATCTCACCGTTATTCATAACTACAATTTTATCTGACATGGTAAGGGCTTCTTCCTGATCGTGGGTTACAAAAATGAAGGTGATACCTACTTCCTGCTGAATCCGTTTCAGCTCATACTGCATCTCTTTTCGAAGCTTCAGATCCAGAGCAGCCAAAGGCTCGTCCAGAAGCAGTACCTTAGGTTCATTGACCAATGCTCTGGCGATAGCAACACGCTGCTGCTGTCCGCCGGAAAGCAAAGTGGTATTTTTATTTTCATAACCTTCCAGTCCGATCAGCTTCAGCATTTTCATAACTTTCTGATCAATGATATCCTTGCTGACCTTTTTCAGCTTCAGACCGAAGGCAATATTTTCATATACGCTTAAATGAGGAAAAAGTGCATATTTTTGAAATACAGTATTTAATTCCCGTTCATAAGGGGGCTTATTTGTGATATCTTCCCCGTCAAAAATCACCTTTCCTTCATCCGCATCAAGAAATCCCCCGAGAATACGCAGTAACGTAGTTTTTCCGCAGCCACTGGGTCCCAGGAGCGTCACAAATTCTTTTTCATAAATGTCCAGATTAATACCTTTCAGAACAATCTGTCCATCAAAGTTTTTCACAATATTCCGAAATTCAATAATCTTTTTTTCTTCCATTATGCAGTTCCTCCCTCCTTTTTCTTCTCTTAAAACATGGGCGGTGTGGTGATCCACAACACTTTTGCGTCAGTACTGCCATGATTGTACAGATGGTGGCTGATTTTGCCATCCATATAAAAAGTCCCTCCGGTTTTTACCTTATACTTTTTATTTCCTCTGATCACAGTAATGGCGCCTTTCATTACATAGCCGAATTCTTCACCGTGAAAAGCCAAAATTTCATGACTGCTTTTATGGGGATGAATTGTAAGAAGAATGGGTTCCATCTGATTTTTCTGAGCATTGGGAATTACCCATTCAATACGATAATCCTCCTGTTCGTCCACGAAAAAATCCTCAGTGGAAAACACCACCTTTGTTTCTTCCTCTTCATGAAAAAAATCCGACAGACTGCTGCCAAGAGCTTCTAAAATATCTTCCAGAGTAGCAATGCTGGGGGTTGCCAGATTACGCTCTACCTGAGAAAGAAAACCCTTGGTCAGTTCACTTCTGGATGCAAGATCGCCCAGAGTGAGATCATTTTGCAGGCGCAGTTCCTTTAATTTCTTACCGATATCCAAACTCCCGCCTCCTTTGTTTATTTCAATTAAACTTTTAGTTGCATTTTATCATTTTTTGAAGTGAAAGTTTTATAACACTAAACATAAAGTTCTGATATACACAACCGATATTTATTATACATCTTTTCAGTGAAAAAGCAAGGGAAAAGTTGGGAAAATTTAAAGGGATTTCAGAAGGGGAGAGGTGTTTGGACCATCCGGATATACAAAAAACTCCCTGGAAAATCAGTTGTCAAAACGGATTTTCCAGAGAGCTTTATTTTTAAAGATTATTTTGTATAATTGTCAAAATATCCCTGAATGTAGATGATAGGTGTTCCCTTATCTCCAGATCCGGAAGTCAGGTCAGCTAAAGAACCCAGAAGGTCAGTAAGACGTCTTGGGGTTGTACCCTGAGTAACCATAGTTCCTTTCAGGCTGGCAGCTTTTTCATCCTTTTCGTGGATATAATTTTTAATGGCATCCTTCAGTTCCTCACCGGACAGATCAGCAAAATCATTATCTGCCAGATATTTCAGTTTTACTTCGTTAGGAGTTCCCTCCAGGCCGGCAGTATAAGCAGGAGAAACAACCGGATCAGCCAGTTCCCAGATCTTTCCAACAGGATCTTTGAAAGCTCCGTCACCGTATACCATAACTTCCACATTTTTTCCTGTTTTTTCCAACATAGCTGTGTGGATTGCATTTACAACTTCGTCACACTTGATAGGGAAAAGTTTTACGGTTTCTTCTGTTGCTTTATTAGAACCCAGTAATCCGTAAGCATCGTTGTAACCGCTGCCGTTAATGCTGTGTGTCATGATATCGTCCAGGGAATAAACTTTTTCAGCGCCATTTGCTTTCAGAATACGTTTTGTTCTCTGGCGGGTGTGGATATCACAGGTCAGGATGTTCTTGGTATAAGACAAGATAGCTTTCGGATTGTTTGCGAAGATAATTTCTACTTCAGCGCCTGCATCCTGAATCAACTGTTTGTAATATTCAACGTAGTCAACGCCGGTGAATACGTGTTTTTCATAGCCGAATAATTCTCTGTACTGGCTTTCGGACAGCACGTCAGACCATGGATTAACACCTTTTTCGTCCATAACATCCATGTCGATGAGGTGATTGCCCACTTCATCAGATGGGTAACTGAGCATGAGGACGATTTTCTTACATCCCATAGCGATTCCCTTCAGACAGATAGAAAAACGGTTTCTGCTCAGAATAGGGAAAAGAATTCCCACGGTTTCATCCTGAAACTTTTCTTTTACATCTGCTGCAATATCTTTGATGTTCGCATAATTACCCTGGGCTCTTGCTACAACAGCCTCAGTAACGGCGATAACGTCTTTATCACGAATCTCAAAATGCTCGCTTTCGGCTGCTTTTAACACACAATCCACTACGATTTCAGACAGATTATCTCCTTCACGGATAATCGGCGCCCGAACACCACGGGATACGGTTCCAACCATACGATCTGTATATTCCATAATGTACCTCCAATTGTTGTTTTCTTTCCTTTGTTAAAACCAGAAATAAGTAGAATAAATCTGGTAATTATCACCTCTTTATAATACGTTGAAATCCACACAGATGCAAGGGGAAATGTGATTTTTTCGAGAAAATATGATACAATGGGCGTAAGAAATTGTATTATCATGTGTGAGTACCCAGGGTATTTTTCGGAGAGGAATAAAACGGAGGCAGTAAAATGGAAAAAAGAAACATTATTATATTTACAGACAGTGGCGATACTTTGATTGATGAGAAAAGTGAAATTCGCAAAGAAGACTACGGGGTTGTTTATGAGGCGGAATTTATTCCGGGTGCGAAGGAAACTTTGTTGGAATTAAAAAACAGAGGATATCAGATAGCGCTGGTGGCAGATGGATTGAAAGAATCTTTTGACCGTATTTATGCGGGACATCATCTGGAGGATGTTTTTGATGCAAGAGCGATTTCTGAGATTGTGGGGGAAGAAAAACCTTCCCCCGCAATGTTTGAGACAGCAATGCGAAAACTGGGACTGGAAGAAAGTGATAAAAAAAGAATATTGATGGTAGGGAATAATATTAAGAGGGATATTGTGGGAGCTAATCGGTTTGGAATACATTCCGTATTGCTTTCCTGGTCTCCCCGTTACTGCATGATTCCCGAAACAGCGGAAGAAACACCGGAATACCAGATCAGCAGACCGGAAAAACTGTTAGAAGTGATTGAAAAACTGGAAGAAAGTGAAAGAAAATAGAGGAGTATATAGGTGAAGAAAAGAAAAAGTGGTTTGATAATTAAAAAATAATTGCAAAAATCAGTTGCAAAAATCAAACATAAAAACTAACATGGGAAATGGTTGATAAACCTGTGATGCAAGTAAGGTTTTTCAGCCATTTTTTCATGTCATCAGGAGAGTTAATGATTTATATTTTATTTCTGACTCATAATATCTCACAGACTGTCAGTACATCATTTTTTACAGTGAAGCGTATTTCTATGTTACCAAAGGGAAATCCGTAAATCCTTTCCGGATCATTTTGATAAGCAGGCCGCGGATCATGAGCCAATACGCCTTTTAAGGGTTCCAGAAGTTCTCCGGGAATTGCAGAAAGCCAGGGTTCCGGAATGTTTACGGACAGAAGATCATTTTTATGGAGATCGGCAAAACTGCCGAGAGCTTCCGGGTGGCTGTCGGAATAGGGGACATAGGGTTTTATGTCGTATATAGGAGTTTGGTCCATTAAATCAGCTCCCAGAACGTGAATAACCGGACCAAGGGGTGTCTGTAGTTCTATATGATCTAATTTTACACAGGAAAGTCCCAGGGGATTGGGGCGAAAGGGAGAGCGGGTGGCAAATACACCTTTCCGGATATTCCCTCCTAACCGGGGAGGACGTACGGTAGGAGACCAGCCGTTTTGTCTGGATTTGGAAAATTCCCAGATCAACCACAGATGAGAAAACTCTTCCAGTCCCCGAAGGGTATCGGGATTGCGATATTCCGGTTCAAATACAATAGAGGCATGCAGATTGGGAACCAGTCCACTTTGCCGGGGAATTCCAAATTTGGAAGGGAAATCTGTACGGATATATGCAATGGGGTGAAGGAGTAAGGACTCCTGATTTGTATGAGAAGAATTCATGGTAAATACCTCGCAGATAATATTTCCCCTATTTTATCATGAATAAAATAGGATGACAATGGATGCAATCAGAGGAAAAGTGTTTTATCCAAATGATTAAAGAAATGGTGCAGGTTCTGGCTTCTGTGATTTTGGGAAAGAAATATGTGGCTGTTGAATTGGAACAGGAAAATAAATTCAGTGTATCGGGAAGGGCGTTGGGGGATTTCAGAGAAATGATTGACCGTGGTGAAATGAATGAGGCTGAAAATATTCTTCTGGAAGAAATTCACTATGAGAATAAAGAAGAGGTATTGGCAGCAGCGCTGTTTTATCGATATATAGGTGAAAAAGAAGAAAAATTTCTTTTGGAACATCAGTATTCAAATTATACCCCTCTTTCATTCCTATACAACTATTTTAAGAAACCAGCTTTTTGCAAAATATGTATTCCGTTTTTGCTTTGGGCATATACAGTTGATACGTTATCCATATGCCCACAGATTTGATGTTCCACGGGATGTATTTCGTACTTTCACTTGCTATATGCCCAAAACACGGTAAAATCTTTCATTTTTTTGGCGCTGTTTGGGCATATACGCCATCGTACTTTTCCATATGCCCATTTCCCCGGGACAGTTGGATTTGAAACGGCTGTTTTATCTTGATTACCCGTCTTTTTCTGGCAAAATATAAGGGACTGTCAGGCTGACAGTCCCTTGTTGAGATTTTAAGAAGTTTTTTGATTGATGATCTGCTTTTATGCCGGATCTGATTTTGTACGGGCATTGATTACAAAAAGCACAATGATTTCCAGTACAAATCCAACACCAAGAGCAATCCATCCATTTGCGGTGATACCTCCCACCAGGTAACCTGCCAGACAGCAGCCGGCAACTGTAAGAGCGTAAGGAATCTGAGTGGATACGTGACTGATATGGTCACATTGTGCTCCGGCAGATGCCAATATTGTGGTATCTGAGATAGGGGAAATATGATCTCCGCATACAGCGCCTGCCAAAACAGCGGCAACATTCAGGGCAAGCAGAGAGACATTTCCGGAAGAAATAACAGCTACAACAATGGGAATCAAGATTCCAAAAGTTCCCCAGGAAGTTCCTGTGGCAAATGCAAGACCCAGAGCAACGATGAAAAAGAGGGCAGGAAGAAGAACGCCGATAAAGGCATTTCCCGCTACCACCTTGCTTACAAAAGTACCCAAAGCCAGATAGTCGGCATCACAGATGCCGGAAAGTGACCATGCCAGACAGAGAATCATAATAGCCGGAGTCATGGCTTTGAATCCCTGAACAAAACTTTCGCAAAATTCCTGGAAAGTGATGACCTTCCTTATCAGATAGAAGAAAAACATAAAAATCAATGTAAAGAAGGAACCCAATACAAGGCTGAGAGAGGAAGAGCAGTTAGCGAATGCATCCATTATACTGTTGCCTTCCAGAATTCCGCCTGTGTAAAGCATGGCGCTGATACATAAAAAGATCAGTACCACAATGGGAAGAATCAGATCAATTACTTTTCCTTTTCCGGTAATGCAGATTTCTTCATCGCTGTCGGGTGTTTTTTCCTTTTTATACCGATGTTCCTCATGATATTTTTTCATGGTTCCATAATCAGTATTTCTGGAAATAATAAAAATCATAAAAATAATGGTCAGTAATGCGTACAGATTAAACGGAATAGTACGGAGAAATAAAGAAAATCCGTCAATTCCACTTCCTTCCGGAAGTGAGGAGCCTACAGCGGCGGCCCAACTGGAAATTGGTGCGATAATGCAGACAGGGGCAGCCGTAGCATCAATAATATAAGCCAGTTTTGCCCTGCTGACTTTGTATTTGTCGGTGACGGGACGCATAACCGTTCCTACCGTCAGACAGTTGAAATAATCATCTACGAAAATCAGAATTCCCAAAAACATGGTGGAAAATAAAGCGCCTTTTTGAGATGTGATTTTTTTGGAAGCCCATTCTCCGTAAGCGCGGGAAGCTCCTGATTTTGTGATAAGAGCAACAAGGATTCCCAGGAATACAAGAAAAATCAGGATATTTATGTTATCTCCGATTTTCCAGTTCATTACGTCAATGACGGTTTCCACTGCAGTAAGCACATGGAAATTGGCATAGAGCAAAGCTCCTGATAAAATTCCGATCAACAGTGACAGATATACTTCTTTTGTCCATAAAGCAAGGGCAATAGCCACGATAGGCGGTATTAAGGCCCAAATAGTTCCAGACATAAGAGATTCCCCCTTTAGTTTTTTTTATTTAGTAGTATTCTATCATAAGGCAGAAGAGGTGTAAATGAAATATGCAAGATTTATTTATAAATATACAAATAGAAAAAATTCTGCCTTGTATTTCAGGGAAAATAAAGTATAATAAGAAGGAAAATATGTGAAGGAGTTAGGAAAATGAAAAAAATACAAAGGATTCTTGCTCTGGCAGGAGTGATTTTGCTGTTGCTGATGTATGGAGCAACCATGGTATTTGCATTGTCAGACAGTCCTTCTTCAGAAGGCTGGTTTAAAGCATCTGTGTTTTGTACCATTGCTGTTCCGGTTGTGTTGTATGCGTATATATTGATTTACCGATATCTGAAAAATAGAAATCAAAAATAGAAAAGATTTTGAAAGGATAGAAAGATTATGATCAAAAATATTATTTTCGATGTGGGGAAAGTCCTGATGGCTTATGAACCGGATGAATATATGGAAAAACTGGGATTTACTCCCCGGGAGCGGGAAGCAGTGAATCAGGCCATGTTTCAACATCCATTCTGGAATGAATCGGACCGGGGGGCTTTATCCTCTGAAGAATTGCTGGAAGGTTTTATTTCTCATAATCCGGATTATGAAAAACAGATTCGCCAGGCTTATGAAACTGTGGGAAAAACAATCACTTTGATGGCTCATACACTGGAATGGGTGAAAGATTTAAAAGACAGGGGATATAGATTGTATATTCTCTCAAATTACGCAGAGCGTACCTTTGAGCAGACCAGCGATGAGATGAAATTTCTTCCTTATATGGATGGAACCGTATTTTCTTTTCAGTGCAAGCTTATCAAGCCGGAACAGGAAATTTACCGATATCTGTGTGAAAAATATGAACTGGTTCCGGAAGAAAGTATTTTTCTGGATGACCGCCTGGAAAATGTGGAAGCTGCCCGGGCATATGGAATGCAGGCTATTCAGGTTCACAGTTATGAACAGGCTTCCAGTCAGTTGAATCAGGTATTGGATAAAGAATAAGAGGAATATTTTTACAACAATTTCTTCGAAGTGGAAAGAGAAAAATCAGTTACGATAGTTTTATACTTTCTTTATAGACACTTAATTGTTTTTCATTACAAAATAGGGTACAGTAGTTCGAAGAAAGGTTGTGAAGTCTATGTTAAAATACAAAATTGTTTATTCCAGCCGTACTGGAAATACAGGTTTTCTGGCAACGGCTATTTATCAGGGGCTGCTGGAACGCTCCAAAGACATTGAGGAACTTACCGGAAATACCAGATGGGATGATGCACAGACTTATATCGTAGGATTTTGGACAGACAGAGGAAGTTGTTCTTCGGATACGAAGGAGTTTCTTCAGAAACTTTCCGGAAAAAATGTTCTTTTATTCGGAACCTGTGGATTTGGTCCCGATCAGGAGTATTACCATAAGATCGAAGAGCAGGTAAAACAGTTTATTCCTGCTGATTGCAGATATTTAGGGTGTTTTATCTGTCAGGGGAAGATGCCTATGACAGTGAGGGAAAAGTATCAGCTTATGTTAGCGGACAAAAAGAAAAAGTCGCTGGCTGAGAAAATGATTCACAATTTCGACAGGGCATTGCTGCATCCGAATCAAAAGGATTGTGTGAATGCAGTATCTTTTGTCAGGCAGTCAGTGGGTCATATGCTGGCTTCCACTCTGGTATAGAAGAGACGGCGGCGGAATTATGCGTAAAGATATGGGAACAGGCAGAGTAAAAGGTAAGGAGAAGGAGTTATGAGCAGTTTGAAAGAAAAAATGTACAGATTTATGCAGGGAAGATATGGAATGGATGATCTGGGAAGATTTTCTATGATTGTGATTCTGGTTTTGATGGTGTTATCCATGATATTTCAGAGTGGCCTGATGAATCTGATGGTGTGCGCCGGATTGATTTACGTGTATTATCGGGCGTTTTCCCGGAATATTTCCAAACGATATGGAGAGAATCAGAAGTTTTTAGCATTCAGGGACAATTTGCGTTCCAGAAAAACTTCTACGGTTCGGGTTTTTAAATGTCCTACCTGTGGACAGAAAGTACGGGTACCTAAGGGAAAAGGAAAAATTTCCATTCATTGTCCCAAGTGTAATACAGATTTTATTAAAAGGACGTAAGAGGTGGCAGCCATGTTTGGATATATAACGACCAATATGGAAGAGATGAAGGTAAAAGATTACCGGAAATATCACGCATTTTATTGTGGGATCTGTCAGGATTTAAAAGAATATCACGGCCAGTCTTCCCGATTGACGCTGACATATGATATGACATTTCTGGCAGTTTTGCTTACCGGTCTGTATGAGAATGAAACGGTCAGTGAAGAACATTTTTGTGCTGTCCATCCACTGAAAAAGCATCTTGCCTATCGCAATGCGGCTACGGCTTATGCGGCAGATATGAATGTGCTGTTAAGCTATTATAATCTTTTGGATGACTGGGTGGATGAGAAAAAGCCTATTCCTCTGGCATTGGCAGGGACTATGAAAAAAGATGTAAAACAATTGCGTCAGAAGTATCCGAGGCAGGCAAAAGCTATTTGCCACTATCTGAAAAAGCTGAAAATATGCGAATTTGAAAAAAGTCCGGATTTGGACAGAGCATCCGGTGATACCGGTGAGATGTTGGGAGAAATTTTTGTCTGGAAAGAAGATCAATGGTCAGATACTCTGAGAAAAATCGGATTTTACATGGGAAAATTCATATATCTGATGGATGCCTGTGAAGATGTGGAAAAAGACCGGAAGAAAGATAATTATAATCCCTGGATGCCAATTGCAGGAGAAGAGGATTTTTACCAGCGGGCAGGGCAGATTCTTACCATGCTTGCGGCAGAGTGTTCCCGCCAGTTTGAACGTCTTCCCATACTGGAATATGTAGACATTTTGAGAAATATATTGTATTCTGGTATCTGGATGAAATTCGACAAACTGACGAAGGAAAATGAGGAGAAAAAATAATGTTGGATCCATACAGTATTCTGGGGGTATCTCGTGATGCCAGCATGGATGAAATAAAAAAAGCATACCGGAATCTGAGTCGGAAGTACCACCCGGATGCGAATATCAATAATCCGAATAAAGAGCAGGCTGAGGAAAAATTTAAGCAGGTGCAGCAGGCTTATGAACAGATAGTGAAAGAAAGAGAGAGGGGAACTTCCCAGGACGGCTGGTATGGCGGTTTTGGCGCCGGAGGTTATCAGACACAGGAAGATCAGACATCTATGGAGATGAGGGCTGCTGCAAATTATATTAATGCGGCACATTATCAGGAGGCTCTGAATGTGTTGAACCGTATACAGGAAAGGAACGGCCAGTGGTATTATTACCATGCAGTGGCCAGTGCGGGAGCGGGTAATACGGCAAGCGCGCTGGAAGACGCCCGCAGAGCGGTGGAGATGGAACCTTCCAATCCTCAGTATCAGCGGTTGTATCAACAATTACAGTCCGGTGGACAGTGGTATCATGATATGGGAACCGGATATGGGTATGAAAGACCGGGAAATGGAATGGGCAACTGTTGCTGTCAGTGTCTGTTTCTTAATATGTGCTGCCCGGGATGTTGTTGTATACCCTGTTAAAGACAGAGTTCGGTAGGATTACCGACTGTATAGAAAATGGTGAGATCTGTCCACCGAGACAGATCTGACATAAAACAAATGAGGGAGGACAAGATGAAAGAGAGAGAAAAATTAAAATCCCGTCTGGGATTTATCCTGATTTCTGCAGGATGCGCAATTGGAATTGGAAACGTGTGGAAGTTTCCTTATATGGCTGGCCAGGGTGGTGGCGGAGCCTTTGTTTTGTTTTACATTTTGTTTCTGGTGATTTTGGGACTGCCCATTATGAGTATGGAATTTGCAGTGGGCCGGGCCAGTCAGAAAAGTCCTGTAAAAGCTTATCAGGCTTTGGAAAAACCGGGACAAAAGTGGCACATCCACGGCTATATCACCCTCATTGGCTGTTATTTGCTGATGATGTTTTATACCACAGTGGCAGGGTGGATGCTGCATTATTTTTACCTTACAGCCACAGGAAAATTCGTGGGAATGAATTCCCGGCAGGTATCCGGCGTTTTTTCTGAAATGTTGGGTCAGCCCGGAGTTATGACATTCTGGATGCTTCTGGTAGTTGCTGTTGGTATTTTTGTGTGTTCCATGGGACTTCAGAACGGACTGGAAAGAATTACCAAGGTGATGATGATTGCTTTATTGGGAATCATGGTTTTGCTGGCGATCAATAGTTTTACGTTGGATGGAGCAAAAGAAGGATTGAGTTTTTATCTGATTCCTGACTTTGAGAGAATGAAAGAAGTGGGCATTGGAAGTACGATTGTGGGCGCTATGAATCAGTCTTTCTTTACGTTGAGCCTGGGTATCGGCGCTATGGCTATTTTTGGAAGTTATATTGGAAAAGAGAGAAGTCTTCTGGGAGAGTCGGTAAATATCGCTGTTTTGGACACTTTTGTGGCTATTACTTCCGGTTTGATCATTTTCCCGGCTTGTTTTACTTTCCAGGTAGATCAGACCTCCGGTCCAAGTTTGATTTTTATGACATTGCCCAATATATTTAATCATATTCCTATGGGTAGATTATGGGGAAGTTTGTTCTTTGCCTTTATGGCTTTTGCAGCATTTTCCACTGTTTTGGCAGTGTTTGAAAATATAATCTGCTGCGGCATGGAACTTACCGGATGGAGCCGGAAAAAATCCAGCCTGGTGAATCTGGTGGCGATCAGTGCGTTATCTATGCCTTGTGTACTGGGATATAATTTGTGGGCTTCTGACTTTTTTGCGCCATTTGGCGGAACAATTATGGATCTGGAAGATTTTCTTGTAAGTAATATTCTTCTTCCATTAGGTTCCCTGGTATATCTTCTGTTTTGTGTGACCCGGTACGGATGGGGATGGAAGAACTTTAAAGCAGAGGCAAATGAAGGAAAAGGATTGAAATTCCAGAATTGGATGAGAATATATTTTACATATATTCTTCCGCTGATCGTACTGTTTATTTTCGGTTTTGGAATTTATGATAAATTTTTTGCAAAATAAGTGAATAAGAGAAAAATAAAAAGGAGCTGTGTACACATCTGGTACATAGCTCCTTAATAAAGGGGAGGATAAGTATTTCTCTCTTCTTTGGTAATCTTTTGCCGGAGGGGGATCCGGCATGATTTTTTTAATAGCTGATGGAAAGTGACACTTTGGTGTGTCATCTCTTCACCAGCTATTTGTAGTATGACCCAAATACAAGAGTTTATACACAAAACTTGTGTATTTGGAAAAGAAATATTATAATGAGAGTGATTACAGACGAGGGAGGATACATATGGCTCAGTGGATAATTCCCGATTATTTCCCGATTGAGGGAGTGGTTTTTGATATGGACGGCTTGATGATTGATACAGAGAGAATTATCAAGTACAGTTGGGATGTTATGGGAGAAAAAATGGGATATTCCCGGTTCGGAGATAATATTTTTCAGACTCTGGGGCTTAGCCGTGTTCAGAGAAATGAGTATTTTCTGAAAAAATATGGAAATGATTTTCCCTTACAGGATTTTTTGGATGGGTACCATCAGGTATATGCAGAGTATGAAAGACAATATGGGATTCCTAAGAAAACAGGGTTACTGGAATTATTAGAGTATTTAAAAAATCATGGAGTCCCTATGGCAGTTGCAACGTCTACTCATCAGGAACATTCTGTTCCGGAATTGGAAAAACAGGGGATTTTGCCTTATTTTAAAGAAATTGTTACCGGTGATATGGTGAATGCAGGGAAACCGGATCCGGAGATTTACCGGACTGCCTGTGATCGGATGGGAGTTGATCCTTCGGCAACAGTGGCATTGGAAGATTCTTATAATGGTATACAATCTGCTTATAGAGCAGGGATGAAGGTGATTATGATTCCGGATCTTTTGGAAGAAGATGCGCCGATAAAAGAATTTCTTTATGGCAAAATGGAATCCTTACAGAAAGTGCAGGAGTGGATGGAACGGGGAGAGAATAAGATTTAACACGAATTTTGTTGAAATTTCCCGGAAAATAGGAGAAAATAAAAAAGAACATAAGAAAGGTTGGGAGTGATTTTATGCCAACAACATACACACATGATATTTTTGGAAAAGATATATTTAAAAAGTTATCAGATCCATTGAAACAGGTTATTCGCCAGGGAAAAGGATTGTATCGTATCGGTCTGCATGGGCCGGACATATTTTTTTATTATCGGCCTATAGGGAAAAATGCAGTCAACCAGACAGGGCACAGGATGCACAGTGAAATAGCAGCGCCATTTTTTGAACAGGGAATTCGGGAATTTAAGACGAACCCTTCAGATTTGTTGGCGGCATATCTTTTGGGATTTGCCTGTCACTATATGTTGGACAGCACCTGTCACGGCTATATTGGACAATTTGAGAGAAAAACAGGGGTATCTCATGCGGAGATAGAAACGGAGTTGGATCGGTATTTTATGGAAAGAGAAGGGAAAAAGTTATTTTCCTATCTGCCGGCAAGTGTTTTGGAACCTACGGAGGAAAATTGTCGGGTGATTGCAAGAATGTTTCCTCATATAAATTGGAAACATATTCAGAAAACCATAAAAAGCCAGAAAAGCTATGACAAATTACTCACCTGCAAAAATGACTGGAAAGAAAAAATAGTGCTTGGAGGAATGAAAGTACTCCGCTGCTATGACAGTCTGGAGGGGCAAGTAATGCGAAAAAAGAAAAATCCGGTATGTGAAGAATCGACGGAACATTTAATCGGATTATATCAGACAGCGTTGGGGGAAACTCCGGCAATATTGGAAAATCTTTATAATTGTATGTATGGCGAAGTTTCCTTATCTTCAAGATTCAACAGAGATTATCATTAAGTACAACCATAAAAGGAGCTTCTTGTATAATTCA
>DETV01000041.1 GCA_002361775.1 Eubacterium sp. UBA3279 | reverse complement strand
TCGGTAAAAACGGCTCTGTCATCATAAAAACTCTTTTGACCCCAACATCATCATATAGTAGAAACAGAAAAAAAGCCATAGAAAATCATGAGAAAGTGCTGGATATTTTTTTGTGCTTTTGATACAATATAAAAGCTTTTGAGGAAATGAACGGTATTGAAAGCAATTATATGGAAAAGGATATATTGGAGGCACAAAATGAAGAAAAAGATTTCAGGAAGGGAATTGCTGATGATTACAGTTGCTATGTTTGTGGTTTCGGCGGCTGTATATTTTTTTATGATTCCCAGCCAGGTTGTGGTGGGAAGTATATCGGGTGTGGCGATGGTGCTTGCGCATTTGGTTCCTGTTCCCATATCAATCCTTACCTTTCTTTTGAATGTAATCCTGCTGATCATAGGATTTTTAATGGTGGGGAAAGAATTTGGCGTAAAAACGGTGTATACTTCTACGATTCTTCCGGTATTTCTGTGGATTTTTGAGCAGGTATGCCCACTGGAAAAATCTGTAACAGGAAATATTGTATTTGATCTGGTTGCGTATGTATTACTGGTGGCATTGGGACAGGCAATTTTGTTTCGGGTAAATGCGTCCTCCGGCGGTGTGGATATTATTGCCAAGCTGATTAGTAAATTTACGAATATGGAAATCGGAAAAGCGGTTACAGTGGCAGGGATAGCTACCGCCACAACTTCTGTGTTTGTGTATGGAATCAGTACCATGATCATCAGTCTGATCGGAACCTATGCCAATGGACTGGCGGTGGATTATTTTATTGATGGATTTAACAAAAGAAAAAGAGTGTGCATTATTACGGAAAACTATAAAGAAGTACAGGATTATATTTTACATAACCTTAATCAGGGGGCTACTCTTTATGTGGCGCAGGGAGCCTACGATGAAAAACACAGAATGGAGCTGGTGACAGTTCTGGCAAAGCAGGAGTACCGTATGCTGATCAATTATCTGAAAAATACGAATAAACAGGTATTTGTTACCGTGTCCACAGTCAATGAAATTATTGGCAGTGGAATTCAAAACAGAAGTAAAAGTATAGGTTGAGAAAGCTATTAAGAGGGAGGAGACAGGAAATGAAAAATCAATATAACAAAACGGTGGTGGCCTGTTTTGTGGGTTACATTGTACAGGCCATTGTAAATAATTTTGCGCCGCTGCTGTTTTTAACTTTTCAGCGTACTTATGAGATACCGTTATCTCAGATTACCATGCTGGTGACTATTAATTTCGGGGTTCAGCTTTTGGTGGATCTTCTGGCTATTGGATTTGTGGATAGGATCGGTTACAGAGCGTCCATGGTGCTGGCTCATATTTTCTCGGCTGCCGGACTGATTTCTCTGACTATTTTGCCGGAAGTTTTCCCCAATGCTTTTGCAGGTATTCTGGCATCTGTAATCATATATGCGGTGGGTGGAGGATTGCTGGAAGTTCTGGTAAGTCCGGTGATGGAAGCCTGTCCTTCTGATAATAAGGAAAAAGCTATGAGTATGCTTCATTCCTTTTACTGTTGGGGTCATGTGGGAGTTGTGGCCGTTTCCACACTGTTCTTTCAGTTTGTGGGCATATCTAACTGGAAAATTCTGGCAGTAGCCTGGGCGATCATTCCTCTGGGAAATATGATAGCTTTTACAAAAGTTCCCATCGCTTCTCTGATAGAGGAAGGGGAGAGCGGTTACACTATTGGAAAATTGTTTTCCATGAAAATGTTCTGGGTATTATTGATTATGATGATCTGTGCAGGCGCCAGTGAACAGGCGGTAAGTCAGTGGGCTTCTGTGTTTGCTGAAAAAGGACTGGGAATATCCAAAATGGCAGGAGATCTGGCAGGTCCTATGGCCTTTGCTGTGTTGATGGGACTTTCCCGGGCGTTTTACGGAAAATATGGGGATCGGATTCATCTGGAAAAATTTATGATTTTCAGCAGCATACTGTGTATCATTTCTTATTTATGGATTTCATTGATTCCTTCTCCCATCATCAGTTTGATCGGATGTGGAATCTGCGGACTTTCTGTGGGTATCATGTGGCCGGGAACTTTCAGTAAGGCAGCCGCAGTGATACCAAAAGGAGGAACAGCCATGTTTGCCCTTCTGGCTCTTGGCGGAGATGTGGGATGTTCCTGTGGCCCCACACTGGTGGGAATGGTATCCAGCGCTTTGCAGGATAATCTGAAAATGGGAATTCTTGCAGGAATTATTTTTCCTCTTTTGCTTCTGGTTGGAGTATGTATGTGTAAAAAACAGGAAAAGAATTAATAAATCTCGCAGGATTGATTTGCAGCGGCAAGTCAGTTCTGCGAGATTTTTTTGAAGTGTTTTTAGAATGTTCCGTAAAGTCTGGCCAGTTCAATGATCACCTGTACACATTTTTCCATGGACTGAATACATACATATTCATACCGTCCGTGATAGTTGTGGCCGCCTGTTCCCAGGTTGGGGCAGGGAAGTCCGTCGAAGGAGAGACGAGCCCCGTCAGTTCCGCCACGGATAGGTACGATCAGAGGTTTGATATCCAGCTTGTTATAGACGGTAACTGCATTTTCCACAAGGTGCATATGGGGTTCGATTTTCTCTTTCATATTATAATAAGAATCTTCTATGCGAAGTTCCACAGTTCCTTCCCCGTATTTGGTATTCATATAAGCGGCGGCTTGTTCCATACATTTCTTTTTGTCTTCAAATAATTGCATATCGTGATCGCGGATAATATATTCACAGGACGCCTGTTCAATGGAGCCGGTGATGGATTCCAACAGGATAAATCCCTCTCGGCCTTCCGTATATTCCGGTCTCTCGCCAAGAGGCATCAGATTCTGGTATTCTACTGCCAGAAGGGAGGCGTTTACCATTTTGTTTTTAGCGGATCCGGGGTGAATGCTTACGCCGTTAAAGGTAAGAAAAGCAGTAGCTGCGTTGAAATTTTCATACTGCAGTTCTCCGCAGTCACTTCCGTCCATGGTGTAGGCAAAATCAGCTCCGAAATTTTCTATGTGGAAATAATCCGTTCCTCTTCCGATTTCCTCATCGGGAGTAAATCCTATCCGGACGGGACCGTGTTTGATTTCAGGATGTGCCAGAAGATATTCAGCCGCAGTGAGTATTTCTGCGATACCTGCTTTATCATCAGCGCCCAGAAGCGTACAGCCATCTGTCACAATAAGGTCTTGTCCCACATACTGCTTCAGACTGGAGAACTCTTCCGGGTTCATGATCACCTGGTGTTCTTTGTTCAGGATAATAGAGCTTCCGTCGTAATTTTCAATAATTTTTGGATGAATATTTTTTCCGGAAGCCTGACTGGAAGTGTCCATATGGGCAATAAAGCCCAGAATCTTTCCCTGATAATTTTCTATTGTGGATGGAATTGTACCAAATACATAGCCGTAAGAATCCATGGATACGTCTTTCAGTCCCATGGTTTTCATTTCTTTTGCCAGGGAAGCTGCAAAATCCAACTGACTTTTGGTGCTGGGAAATGTGTCAGAATGTGGATCGGATGTGGTATCCACGGAAATATATTTTAATAATCGTTCTGTTACCTGCATAAGATATCCTCCTGTTACTGTTGTTCTGTTTTATGCTGCCTTTTCTGTTATGGTATCACAGGGATAGGGGAAAAGCAAATAAAATGGTGAAACCTGAAAGGATAGATGGTATGATAGGGTTATCAGAAAATAAGAAAAGGGGAAGGATATGATTTATTTGGATAATGCGGCCACCACTCTGAAAAAACCGGATCAGGTGGCGCGGGCAGTGTGTGAAGCGCTTTGTTCTCTGGGAAATGCGGGCAGGGGCGGTCATGACCGTTCTCTGGATGCGTCCCGGGTTATTTTTGATACGCGGTGTAAGCTGGGAGAGTTGTTTTCCAGTGAAGATCCGGGAAGAATTGCTTTTACTTTAAATTCAACGGAAGCCTTAAATACAGCTTTAAAAGGATTACTCTGCCCGGGAGATCATGTGATCACCACAGAACTGGAGCATAACTCTGTTCTTCGTCCGCTGTATGAGCTGGAAGAGCAGGGGGTGGAAGTGACCTGGATGAAAAGTGATAAAAAGGGCAGAATCTGTATAAATGAGATTCCTTCCTTGATTCAAAAGAACACAAAGGCGATTGTCTGTACACATGGTTCTAATCTTACAGGAAATCTGGTGGATATTGAACAAATAGGCAATATTACCGAAAGGTATGGGTTGATTTTTGTGGTGGATGCTTCTCAGACAGCGGGAATTTTCCCCATTGATGTACAGAAAATGCATATAGACGTACTCTGTTTTACAGGACATAAAAGCCTTCTCGGTCCCCAGGGAACCGGCGGCCTGTACGTTCGGGAGGGGGTAAAAATTCATCCTTTAAAATCAGGAGGAAGCGGTATTTTGACCTACAGTAAAAGACATCCGCAGCAGATGCCCACAGCTTTGGAAGCCGGTACCTTAAATGGTCATGGGATAGCAGGATTGGGAGCGGCTCTGGATTATTTGCAGGAGACGGGAATAGAGACAATAAGGGAGAAAGAGCTGGAACTGATGTGGAGGTTTTATGAGGGCATTTGCAATATAGAAGGAGTGACTGTTTACGGAGATTTTTCTCAAAAAGAGCGTTGTCCCATCGTGGCTTTTAATATATGGGATTACGATTCGGCGCAGGTAAGTGACGAGTTATATGTCGAATATGGAATCTGTACCCGTCCCGGAGGACATTGCGCTCCCCTCATGCATCAGGCGTTGGGAACAAAAGAACAGGGGGCGGTGCGTGTCAGTTTTTCTCATTACAATACCAAGGAAGAAGTAGATGAAGCTATAAAGGCAATACAGGTCTTGTCAAAATCAACTGGTTTCGGTTATAATGAAAACTCATGATAGTTTTATATGTCTAACTGAGAAGAGAAAGAGGTTTTTTATGAGTGGTAATAGAGAAATGATCCGGCCACAGATATGGGAAGAGCTGGCAAAAGAATTGGGGGAAGAAAGTTTTTGGGGACTTTTGAGGGATATTCAGGAAGAATTTACGGAAGAAATGTATTCTCTGGATATCCTGCATGAAAAATTTAAGGGATTTTTAAAGAAAGACATGGATTCCCGGGAAAAATTATCCATGTTGGTGAAAGCGGCTATTGAACTGACAAGTCAGGAGTCTCCCCGATGGGAAAATATTGCAGGATGGATTCTTGATTTTCAATTTACCGACCAGTTGAAAAAAGAAGAGAAAAAAAGAGGACTGGATTGTTTGTACGATAAGATTTGGTATCTTACGAAGCAGGGTCTTTATGGAGCGTATATTTTGGAAGAATATAACAGGGAAGAGATTGAGCAGGCGGAAGAATATATCAGGCCGGAGAGAAATCGACTGTTCAATTATTCCGGTCTTGATCTTTTGATCAAGCGGTATGTGATATCTACCCACAGTCATGTACCTTTGGAAAGTCCTCAGGAAATGTTTCTGGGAATTGCTCTTCATCTGGGAATGAAAGAAAAAAGGGAAATCCGTATGCAGTGGGTAAAAGCATTTTATGATATGCTTTCCAGGCTGGAAGTGACCATGGCAACGCCAACCCTGTCCAATGCCCGGAAACCGTTTCATCAGTTAAGCTCCTGCTTTATCGATACTGTGCCGGATAGTTTAAAGGGAATTTTCCGGTCTGTGGATAATTTTGCCCAGGTAAGCAAGTATGGCGGCGGTATGGGAATGTATTTTGGGAAAGTGAGAGCTGCCGGAAGTATGATACGGGGATTTAAGGGGGCGGCAGGAGGAGTGATCCGCTGGCTTCGTATTGTAAATGATACGGCTGTGGCTGTCGATCAATTGGGAGTTCGGGCAGGAGCTGTGGCGGTGTATCTGGATGCCTGGCACCGGGATCTCCCGGAATTTTTACAGATCCGTACCAATAACGGAGATGAGAGGATGAAAGCCCATGATGTATTTCCCGCTGTATGTTATCCGGATCTGTTCTGGAAAATGGCAGAGGAAAATCTGGATCAGGACTGGTATCTGATGTGTCCTCATGAAATTCTCACGGTAAAAGGATACAGTCTGGAAGATTGTTATGGAGAAGAGTGGGAACGAAAATATAAAGAATGTGTGGAAGACGAGAGGATCACGAAGAGAGTGATCTTGTTGAAGGATCTGGTGCGTCTGATCATCAAATCAGTGGTGGAGACAGGAGCGCCGTTTACATTTAACCGGGATATCGTAAACCGGGCAAATCCCAACAGTCACCGGGGTATGATTTACTGTTCCAATCTGTGTACGGAAATTGCTCAGAATATGGCGCCCATATCTACGGTAGAAACAAAGATCGAAACGAAAGAGGGAGATACGGTAGTGGTAAATACTACAAAAGCGGGAGAGTTTGTAGTATGTAATCTGGCCTCACTTTCTCTGGGACGAATTCCTCTGGAGAATCGGGAATATCTTCAGCAGGTGGTAAAAACAGTGGTGCGGGCGCTGGATAATGTGATAGACCTGAATTTTTATCCTCTCCCCTATGCCAAAATCACAAATCAACGGTATCGCTCCATTGGTTTGGGGGTAAGCGGTTATCATCATATGCTGGCAAAAAGAAAAATACGATGGCAGTCAGAGGAACATCTGGAATTTGTTGACAGCTTGTTTGAAGAAATTAATTATGCCGCTGTGGAAGCAAGCTGTGAAAATGCAAAGGAAAAGGGCAGTTACAGTTATTTCCCGGATTCTGACTGGGAGACAGGAGAATATTTTGCAAAGAGAAATTATACTTCTGCCCGTTGGAAAGAGTTGGAAGAGAAGGTGAAAAAACAGGGGATGAGAAACGGTTACCTTCTGGCGGTGGCGCCTACAAGCTCCACATCTATCATTGCAGGAACTACGGCAGGAATAGATCCGGTAATGAACAAATATTTTCTGGAAGAAAAGAAGGGAGCCATGCTTCCCCGGGTAGCTCCGGATCTGAGTATGGATACTTACTGGTATTATACTGACGCATATCATGTGGATCAGAACTGGTCCATTGAAGCCTGCGGGATCCGTCAAAGACATATTGATCAGGCCCAGTCGATGAATTTTTATATTACAAATGAATATACCATGCGCCAGGTATTAAATCTTTATCTGAAAGCCTGGAAATGCGGCGTAAAGACCGTCTATTATGTACGGTCCAAATCCCTGGAAGTGGAAGAATGTACTTCCTGTTCTTCATAAATGGAAAGGACAGGAGAAAAATATCTAACAGAGAAAGCGAGAACTATATATGCAGGAATTTGATATCAATCAGCCTTTGATTCATAAGCCCCTTTTTAATCCGGGGGGAGATACTCAGGTAAGAAACAGGAGAATGATCGGAGGGAATACTACAAATCTGAATGACTATAATAATTTAAAATATAACTGGACTTCAGACTGGTATCGACAGGCTATGAATAACTTTTGGATTCCGGAAGAAATTAATCTTTCTCAGGATATGAAGGATTATCCCGGACTTTCTTTGCCGGAGAGGAAAGCATATGACAAAATTCTTTCCTTTTTGGTGTTTTTGGACTCCATCCAAAGCGCCAATCTTCCCTGTATCGGAGAGTATATTACAGCGAATGAGGTGAATCTGTGTCTGAATATTCAAACCTTTCAGG
The DNA here is from genome assembly GCA_002361775.1 of Eubacterium sp. UBA3279. Taxonomy (GTDB): domain Bacteria; phylum Bacillota; class Clostridia; order Lachnospirales; family Lachnospiraceae; genus Oliverpabstia. The sequence goes on along the minus strand of DETV01000041.1, from coordinate 28,475 downwards.
AATGTGTTCATTCCCAGTCGTATTCTTATATGCTGGATACGATCTGTTCCCCGGAAGAGAGGATGGATATACTGTATCAGTGGAAAACAGATGAACATTTATTAAAGAGAAATACTTTTATCGGAGACCGATACAATGAATTCCAGGTCAAAAAAGATGCAAGGACACTGTTAAAGGTACTGATGGCAAACTATATATTGGAAGGAATTTATTTCTATTCCGGATTTATGTTTTTTTATAATTTATCCAGAAATGGAAAAATGCCAGGATCTGCCCAGGAAATCAGATACATTAATCGGGATGAAAATACACATTTATGGCTGTTTCGCAATATTATTCTGGAACTTCAAAAAGAATATCCTGAACTTTTCGACGAGACAATGGTTGACGAGATGAGGAATCTTCTCATGGAGGGAGTGAGTCAGGAAATTGCCTGGGGACAGTATGTGCTGGGGGATGAAATTGCCGGATTAAATCATCAGATGGTAAAAGATTACATCCAATATCTGGGAAATCTGCGCTGGACAAGTCTGGGATATGAGATAATATATCCGGGATTGGAAGAGGAACCGGAATCTATGAGATGGGTGTCTCAGTATGCCAACAGCAATATGGTAAAAACTGATTTTTTTGAAGCAAGGTCCACAGCTTATGCAAAAGCCACAGCGCTGATTGACGATTTGTAAAATATACAGACAAAACAGAGTGTTCCGGGGTCGTGTTACATCTGTGGCCCCGGAAAATGCTGTAAAAGATGGGTAAGTTCCTCGGACATCCGGTTCATAATTTCACGATAAATCTCCTGCTTTATTTCGTTATATTCCAAAGAGTGGCAAGCTGATCTGGAAATTAGCATGGAGTTGTCTGCATCTTAAATACAGGGTATGTTTTTGCAAAAGAGATATGTTTTGATAAGCTGGTGTGAGTAAAAATATGTTATCCTAAAATCAGTGGTTTTATTGAAAAACCTCCCGCTCTGGGAGGGAAAATTGCCACCTGGGTTTTATTGGTACTGATGATCTGTAATGGATTGATTTCCGCTACCGCCATGATTCGTTATGTGGAGAGAAAAGACGGAATTGAGGCGGATAACAGTGTGGAAAGTTTTCTGGACGATAAGTATCCGGATCAGTTGGTGGAATGGGTCTGGCCCAATATGAGAATAGAAAAGTAACTGTACAGCAATGGACAGATACAATAAAAATGAATAAAACAGGAGGAACTGTATGAACAAAATTTTAACGCAGATTAATGATGTAATGTACACCTATGTGCTGATCATATTGCTGGTGGGGGTAGGAATATATTTCACCATTCGTACAAGATGCGTTCAGCTTCGGCTGATTAAAGATGCAATTCGTTCTTTGCTGGAAAAAGCAGATACAGGACAGGATGGAACGAAAAAAGTATCTTCCTTTCAGGCGTTGATGATTTCCACTGCATCCCGGGTGGGCACAGGAAATATTGCGGGAATAGCCACTGCCATAGCTGCCGGAGGACCGGGAGCGGTATTCTGGATGTGGCTGATGGCTGTAATTGGAGGAGCTTCCGCTTTTGTGGAAAGTACGCTGGCTCAGATTTATAAAGTGAAGGAGGGAAACCAGTTTCGGGGCGGTCCTTCCTACTATATGGAAAAGGCGTTGGGAAAACGATGGCTGGGCGTATTATTTTCTGTACTGCTGATCATTTGTTTTGCTTATGGATTTAACGGCCTGCAGGCTTTTAATATCTCTTCTGCCATGGAGTATTATATAGAAGATTATTCTAATACCATATATCCGGTGATTTTGGGACTGATTCTGGCAGCGGCTACAGCAGCTGTGATCTGGGGAGGGGTACACAGAATAGGATTTATCACTTCCGTATTAGTGCCTGTTATGGCAACGGTATATATTCTGATCGGTATTGTGACTATGATTTTGCATATCCGGGAGCTGCCTCATGTATTTGCCATGATTCTGGAGAATGCTTTTGATTTTCAGGCAATGGCCGGAGGTCTGGCGGGAAGCGCAGTGGTGATCGGTATTAAAAGAGGATTATTTTCCAATGAAGCAGGTATGGGAAGCGCGCCCAATGCCTCCGCTTCCGCAGAGGTGGATCACCCGGTCAAGCAGGGACTGGTACAGGTGATTTCTGTGTTTATTGATACTTTGCTGATCTGTTCCAGTACGGCGATGATGCTTTTGGTATCTGGCGTAGAGGGAATACCGGAAGTTTTAGATGGAATACCTTTTGTACAGGCAGCTATCAGCGCCAATGTGGGAAACTGGGGAATTCATTTTATCACATTTTCCATTTTTGCTTTTGCCTTCAGCAGTCTGGTGGGAAATTATTATTATGCAGAATCTAATATTTTATTTATCAAGAATAATAAGAAGCTGTTGTTTTTCTTCCGGGTTACCTGTATCATTGCTGTTTTTCTGGGAACCCAGGCGGATTTTTCTCTGATGTGGAATATTGCGGATATTACCATGGGATGCATGGCTATTGTAAATATTGCTGTGATTTTCCTTTTGGGAGGAATTGTATTAAAAACTCTTGATAATTACGAGACACAGAAAAAAGAAGGACGTTCGCCTAAATTTAAAGGAAGCGATATAGGCCTTTCAGATACCATATGGAAATAGGCAGTAAAAGTTACAAAATCCCTGTTAAATATTACGAAACTGTGACATAAATTTTAGGAAATATAGAAAAAAGGGTTGAAGTTTCAAGGAAAAGATGGTAGTATAAGAGTCGAACAACCGAAATATTACAAAAATCTTACAAATCAGGAATAAAAACATTACTGTTTATAATTCAAAGTTATGCAGAATACGAAACTGCAGAACAGAGAAAACGGTAATACAAAAACAGCATGATATAGGGAGAGATTTATAAGCATGAAAAAAAGAGTAGTATGCGCGGTTCTGGGAATGATAATGATGTTGTCACAGACTTTTACCGTATTTGCCAAGACAGAAGCCCAGTTACAACAGGAAAAATCTCAGGCACAGAGTCAGTTGAGTGAAACCAATGCGGTGATCAACAGCCTGTCTGAGAAACAGACACAGATTCAGGCAGAGATTAATGCCATGGACAGTGACATGGTGGATCTGATGATCCAGATTGACGCTACCAAGACAGATATTGCATCCACAGAAGAAAGTATCAGTCAGAAAGAGACGGATATTACCAATAAGTCTGCAGGGATCGAGGAGAGTAAAGAGGATCTGGCAGAAGCAGAAGAAGACAGAGATCAGCAATATGAGGATATGAAAAAACGTATCCAGTACATATATGAGCATGGCGGAAGTGAAGTATGGGTTAATATGCTCACTGAAGCAGATAATGTTACTTCTTTATTGAATCGCGCAGAGTATGCGCAGAGTATGCATGAGTATGACAGAAAACAGTTGGACGAGTACGTGGCTGTTGTTAACCAGGTTACCGAGTTAAAGAATACACTGGAGACACAGAAAGCTGAGTTGGAGACACAGAAAGCAGAACTGGAGACACAGAAAACTTCTCTGGAGTCTCAGGAAGCAGATCTGGAATCTCAGCAGGCAGAACTTCAGGTGCAGATGGATGCCATGAAGGCAACTAACAGTAATTATGCAGCTCAGATTGAAAATGCCCAGAAGCAGGCAGCTCAGATCAGTAATCTGATTGCTCAGCAGGATGCTGAATTACAGCGTCTTGCAGAAGAGAGAAGAAAAGCAGAGGAAGAAGCTGCAAGAAGAGCGGCGGAAGAAGAAGCGAGAAGAGCGGCGGCAGAAGAGGAAGCCAGACAGGAGGCAGCAAGGCAGGAAGCTGCCAGACAGGAAGCAGCAAGACAGGAAGCTGCCAGAGAAGAAAGTAATTCTTCTCAGACTCAGCAGTCTGGAAACAGCAGTTCAGAGAATACTTCCGGAAACAGTAATTCTTCCGGCAGCAGTAGCAGTTCCTCTAACAGCAGCAGTTCCTCCAACAGCAGCAGTTCCTCCAACAGCAACAGTTCTTCCAATTCAGGAAGTTCTTCCAGCTCCGGAAGTGTATCCAGCGGCGGTTCTTCAGGAAGCGCGATTGTAGCATATGCGGATCAGTTTGTGGGAAATCCCTATGTATGGGGAGGAAATTCCCTGACAAACGGAATTGATTGTTCTCATTTCGTATATCAGGTATTGAAAAACTGTGGCGTATACAGTGGCGGATATACCACTTCAGCAGGTTGGAGAAGTATGGGAAGACCTGTAGCCAGCCTTTCAGAAGCGAGAGCGGGAGATGTACTTTGCTATTCCGGTCATGTGGCAATCTATGATGGTCACGGTGGAATTGTGGAAGCTAAAGGAAGCAGATGGGGAATTACCCATGACAGAAGTGCAAATTATAAAACAATTCTGGCAATCAGAAGATTTACCTGATAAGAATCAGTGTTATAAATGATAGGATGGAGGCTGTCAATGTTCTTGACAGTCTCTTTTTATTGTGTGAAAATTAATGTAAACAAGATGCCTTTATGACCCGCTCCAACATGAGGGTGCTGCGTGCCAGTGGCACAGGTTTAGCACAGACCGAAACGGAGCGTAGAACAAATGTGTATAAAAGGAAAGAAGAATATGGATGAAAAAATTTTAGTGATGAATGATCTCCCGGGATATGGGAAAGTAGCTTTGGCGGCATCTGAACCTATTTTATCTCATTTTGGATATCATGTATATAATTTACCTACGGCGCTGGTGTCAAATACTTTGAATTATGGAAAGTTTCAGATTTTGGATACGACGGAATATATGCAGGGGGCAGTTGCTGTCTGGGAAGAATTGGGTTTTACCTTTGATGCAGTGATGACAGGATTTATTTTGTCTGCAAAACAGCTTGCTTTTGTCAAAGAATACTGCAAAAAACAGGCAAAAAAAGGAGCCAAAATTATTGTGGATCCTATTATGGGGGACTATGGAAGTCTGTATAACGGGGTATCGGAAAGTACTGTGGAACAGATGAGGGAACTTTGCAGTATTGCCGATTACGTTGTCCCCAATTTTACAGAAGCAGCTTTTCTGGCAGGACAATACGAAAATCAGGAAACAGTGTATGAAGAACAGGTGTGGGAGCTGATTGACAAATTGAAAGAACAGGGAGCAGGTTCAGTGGTGATCACCAGTGTTCCCTGGGAGAAGGGTCCGGCGGTGGCAGGTTATGATGGGGAGAAAGGAGAGAGATTTTTCCTTCCCTATGAATATATTCCCGTACGATTTCCCGGAACAGGAGATATATTTTCTTCTTTAATGACAGTAAAACTTCTGCAAGGAGAGGGATTAAAAGAAAGTATAATGTATACAATGAAGCAATTGAAAAAACTGTTGAAAGTAAACGTGGAGTATCTGGAACAGCACAGAGAATTGTCCCTGGAGCTTCTTTTCAGAGAAGACGAGTGAGGAGCTGTCTATGATTGTAATACCAATTTATGATTTATTAATGCTTCCGGCAGTGACTTTTTTCTTTAAAAAAGAGATTTTGCCGGAAAAAAATATCACTTCTGAACAGTCAGGGGAGGATATTTTATTTTTGATGCAGAAAACAGAAAAAGAGAGAGAAGAACTTACACCGGAAGATTTCTTTTCAGTGGGAATTACCGGAAAAATTGAAAGTATAGATGAGGAAGGAAATGTTCGGATCCGTACCAGAGAAAAGGTGGATGTTTCTGATGTGGAGGTGACAGAGGAAGAAATTCACGCCTGCGGGACAATACGGCCAGAGATTTCAGATCTTTCGGAAGAGGAAGAAAAAGAAAGATTTGATAAGGTGAAAAAAGATCTGATGCGCTTTGTTCAGGGATTTCCCTGGAGAATGTGGGCAAGGAGTTTTATTTTTCACTGGAAGAGTTTCGGGGAGGTGGCCTGCGCCCTGTCCTCTTATCTGAATATTACCTGGGAAGAAAAATATCAGATACTGGAAACAGATTCCAGAAGACAGCAGTGTGACATGATTGAAGAGGCAGTATATGAACTGATGGAAGTATTCCGGGTGGGAGAAGAGGCGGAGAATGTCCAGCAGGAAAGTCAGGAAAAATTATACCGGGAGTCGGCTCTGAGAAAACAGATTGATATTTTGCAAAATCAGTTGGACGAGATGCATCCGGAAAATATTTCTGATGTGCGCCGTTTTGAAACAAGAATCAAAGAGTCCGGGATGAATGAAGAAGCGCAAAAAGAAGCGGAAAAGGTATTAAACCGAATGAAACAGGAGGGAAAAGACGGGCATGAGTATGGCTTGCTGTATGATTACCTGGATTTTGTCACCAGTTTATCCTGGAAATGTGAGGGAAATGTAAATATTGACCTGGAGGAAGCAGAAAAAATATTAGATGAAGATCATTTTGGTCTTCAAAAAGTAAAAGAGAGAATTATCCAGCAGATTGCGGTGATGGCTCTGAATAACAGACAGTCCGGTTCTATTCTGCTTTTTGTGGGAGCGCCGGGAACAGGAAAAACAAGTATTGGAAGGAGCATTGCCAGAGCGCTTCATCGGTCTTATGTGAGAATCAGTCTGGGCGGCATCCGGGATGAAGCGGAAATCCGGGGACACAGAAGAACGTATGTGGGAGCCATGCCTGGACGTATTATGGAAGGAATGAAGCGAAGTGGCGCCCAGAATCCGGTGATGGTACTGGATGAAGTGGATAAACTGACAAGAGATTACGGAGGAGATCCATCCAGCGCATTGCTGGAAGTTTTGGATCCGGAACAGAATAACACTTTTACCGATCACTATATGAACGTTCCTTATGATCTTTCCAATGTATTTTTTGTCTGTACCGCAAATACCACGGAAACGATACCGGAACCTTTGCTGAACCGTATGGAGGTTATACAGTTTCCAGGATATACGCCGGTGGAAAAATTTCATATCGGAAAAAAACATCTTCTTCCGGGCGCGATGAAATCCATGGGAATTGCCCTCTCCTGTCTGAAGGTCACAGATGGGGCTATGCGCCGGATCATAGAAGAGTATACTTCGGAAGCAGGTGTCAGAGGTCTGAAAAAGCAGATGGATGTTTTGTGTCGGGCGGCAGCGGTGAAACTGGTAAAAGGAGAACAGAAATCGATTTCGGTCAGTGAAAAACGAGTGGGAGAATTTTTAGGAAATAACTGTCTTCACCACGAAAAAATCCTTGGAAAAGCAGTGGTAGGTGTGGTGACAGGACTGGCATGGACTACGGATGGCGGAGAGATTTTATTTGTGGAAACATCATTTACCAGAGGAAGCGGAGAGATTATTCTTACTGGTCAGTTGGGAGATGTAATGAAAGAGTCGGCTCAGATTGCCATCACTCTGGTAAAAGCTCTGTTTCCGGAACAGTCGGAAAAGTTTGCGGAAAATGATCTGCATATTCATGTGCCTTCGGGGGCAGTTCCAAAGGATGGACCCTCTGCGGGAATTACGCTGGTGACGGCTTTGGCTTCTCTGGTTACAGGGAATGTGGTGAGCAGAGAATTGGCCATGACGGGAGAAGTTTCTTTGCGGGGAGGGGTAATGCCTGTTGGCGGCCTTCCGGAAAAACTGATGGCGGCACAAAGAGCAGGGGTCAAACGGGTGTTGGTTCCCTTTGAAAATGAGAAAGATCTGGAAGAAGTGGCAGAGGAAGTAAAGGAAAAACTGGAGATTATTCCGGTGAAGACAGTGGCTGAGGTGCTGAAAATGACTCTGTCAGGAAAAAAGTAAGAGAAAATGGAGAAATAGCACATGGATACAAGAGATATTCTTGAAAAATTTAAGAAAGGGGAAATTTCTCTGGAAGAGACAGAACAATATTTCCGAAGAGCCCCCTTTGATGAGATGGGATATGCAAAATTAGACACACACAGAAAAATTCGTTCCGGATTTCCGGAGGTTATATTTTGCAGTGGAAAAGCGGATGAACATTTACTTCCCATTGTTCGCCGGTTATATGAAGAGAATGGAGAGGTGTTTGGAACAAGAGCAACAAAAGAGCAGTATGAAATGTTGAGGGAAGAATTTCCACAGATTCAGTATGATCCCATATCCCGGATCATCCGGATTGAAAAGGAAAAAAAAGAAGGAATCGGCCTGATTGCTGTATGCACTGCAGGAACAGCAGATATTCCCGTGGCAGAAGAAGCCGCTCAGACAGCAGAATATTTTGGAGCAAAAGTGGAACGGATTTACGATGTGGGAGTGGCGGGAATACACCGTCTGTTTTCCCGTCTGGAGCTGATCCAGAACGCCAATTGTGTGGTGGCAGTGGCAGGAATGGAAGGAGCTCTGGCCAGCGTGATAGGAGGATTGGTGGATAAACCGGTGATTGCCGTACCTACTTCCGTGGGATACGGGGCAAGTATGAACGGAATTTCAGCTCTGTTGACGATGATCAATTCCTGTGCCAATGGAATTGCCACCGTAAATATTGATAATGGATATGGAGCCGGATATATTGCCACACAGATAAACCGCATGGGAGCAAAAGGAGGAAAAAAATAGTGAAATTATATGCATCCTGTATGACCTGCCTGTTAGCCGGACAGGAAAAGAAATTGAGAGAATATCCGGATGAAAATATAAAAGCTCAATATATGAAGGAATTAATGCATCTGGTGGCAGACAGTTCAGAGGATGACAGCGCGCCCTGGCTGGCTGCGCAAATAGGAAAAATATCCGAAAAGTATTTTGGAAAGGCACAGGGGAATTTTGAATCACTTTTTGGATGTGGATTGAATATTTATTATCTTTTTTTATGTAAATGCGATTGGTTTATGAGAAGGTTTCAGGTGGAACGGTATCATGGAATGTTTGTCAATGAGAAAAGGATTGGATAAGGTGCGGAAAAAAAGGATGTTTAGATGCTTATTGTGCCGCCGGAAATCTGGCGCAGATGGCGGGAGAAAGACTGGAAAAATATTTTGAGGAGTTAAAACAGGGAAATCCGGTGAGATGACTCTGCCTATGAGCCTGGCGCTGGATAAGGAGCTTACCTTTAAGACGGTTTTCCGTTATCGTCATATTTATCCTATGGCAATTGATGCGGTGGCTTCAGGAAAAGTGAATCTGAAAGGTATCGTCACAAATATCTTCTCGCTGGAGGAAGCGCAGAAAGCCATGGATTACAGTGTGAATAATAAAGCGGATATCGTAAAGGCAGTAATCAAAATAGAAGAATAAGAAAATAAAGGGGGCAGGTAATGCCCCCTTTAATAATTTCCTGTCCGCATTCGTTCTTTGTACTGTCGTGGGGTACAGCCAATCTGCTGTTTGAAACAGGTACAGAAAGAGGCGGTATCACGAAAACCACAGGAATAAGCAGTTTCTGTTACCGTGTATTTCTGACCCTGAAGTAATTTCCCCGCTTCCCGGATACGAAATTGCAGCAAATATTGTTTTGGAGAAATATTTGCAGTTTTTCGGAAAATTTTGTACAGATACGTTCTGTCAATTCCCACATAGTCTGCAATATCCTGTATTTTCAGATCATAGGTATAATTATTACTGATATAATCGAGAGCGAGAGAGTAATATTCTTCCTCCGGGGAGCCGGAAACTGTTTTTGCATGATCAGGCATTTTTGAGAACAAAAGAAGCAGCCGGCTCATCAGTTCCAGTTGATTTCTTTCCGGTTTGGAAAATGACTGTACAAGAGACAGCATGGTCTGGCAGCACTCTGGTTTTTGAGAAAGAAATACAGGAGAATGATGAAATGCTGTGTGAGATAAAATTTCAGAAACACCTGATCCGTCAAAACCCACCCAGGCATATTCCCAGGGATTATCTTCCGAGGCGCGATAATAGTGGGTTTCCATAGGTTCTATCAGAAAAGCGTCTCCTGTTTTCAGGTGATATTCATTTTTTTTGTATTCAAAATATCCTTCCCCCTTTAAAATAACGTGGAGAAGATAATGGGGGCGGACAGCAGGTCCCCAGAAATGTCCCGGACTGCATTGTTCCTGTCCACAGTAATAAATCCGCAGCATACTGCTGTCTTCATTTGTCATGACGGTCTCCTTTTGGTTAAATGTATAATACAGGCAACATTTTCAAAACTTTTTGAAACAAAACAATATATGTTTTCCCCGCGTATACATTATATAATAATGTCCATAAAAAAGAAAGAAAAACATAACTGTGACCGGGGCAGATTGTGGAAGAGCATGGTTAAATAGCTGAAAACAGTACCGTGGAAACAGTTATAAAGGAATGTAGAGGGAGAAAAAATGAGTATTATTTTTCATGAAAAAACAAAAGAATTTCATCTGACCAATGGTGAGATAAGCTACATAATCGAAGTTATGGAAAATGGGCAGATCGGTCAGCTTTATTATGGAAAAGCTCTGCGGGACAGAGACTCCTTTCAGGAATTGCATGAGGAAAAAATGCGCTCTCTGATGTCAATTTCTCTGCCGGAACCGTCCAGTCTGTCCATGGAATTTACCAGACAGGAATATCCTTCCTATGGAACAGGAGATTACCGTATGCCGGCTGTGACCATCCAGCAGAAAAACGGAAGCAGAATTTGCAATTTTACTTATAACTCTCATGAGATTTTTTCGGGTAAGAAGAGTCTTGCTCCACTTCCGTCCACTTATGTGGAACAGGAGGATGAGGCAGATACTTTGGAAATCAGTCTTTGTGATCAGTTGACAGAGACAGATTTGATTCTTTCTTATACAATATACAGAGATTATCCGGTGATCACGAGAAATGCCAGATTTTTCCACCGGGGGAAGGAAGCCATCATTTTAGACCGGGCGCTGAGCGCTTCCGTGGAATTTTCAGATATGAATTTTGAAATGGTACATCTGGCAGGCGCCTGGTCCAGAGAAAGATACGTAAAAACCAGAAAGCTGGAAATGGGTATCCAGAGTATTCAGAGTCTTCGGGGAGCCAGCAGTTCGGAACATAATCCATTTCTGGCGCTGAAACGGCCAGATGCCAGTGAAAAACAGGGAGAAGTTTACGGATTCAGCTTTGTATACAGCGGAAACTTCCTGGCGCAGGTGGAGGTAAATACTCATGAAATGACCCGGGTAACCATGGGAATCCATCCGGAAATGTTTTCCTGGGAACTGCACGCGGGAGAGAGTTTCCAGACTCCTGAGGTGGTAATGGTATACAGTCATCAGGGACTGAATCAGATGAGTCAGACTTATCACGGATTATACAGAAAACGTCTGGTGAGAGGTGAATGGAGAGATAAAGTCCGTCCTGTTTTATTAAATAACTGGGAAGCTACTTATTTTGATTTTAACGAGGAGAGCATTCTGAAGATTGCCGGAAAAGCAAAAGAAGCAGGCGCAGAATTATTTGTTCTGGATGATGGATGGTTTGGAGCGAGAAATGATGATTACCGGGGACTGGGAGACTGGTATGTAAATCTGGAAAAATTACCAAACGGAATCAAAGGACTTTCAGAAAAAGTGGAAGCTCTGGGATTAAAGTTTGGTCTGTGGGTGGAACTGGAAATGGTAAATAAAGACAGTGATCTTTATCGGAAACATCCGGACTGGGTGATCGGAGCGCCGGGACGGTTTGAAAGTCATTCCCGTCACCAGCATGTGTTGGATTTTTCCAGAAAAGAAGTGGTTGACGCCATTTATGAAATGATTTCCAAAATTATCAGAGAATCAAAGATTTCCTATATTAAATGGGATATGAACCGATATATCACCGAACCGTTTTCCAGAGGCGGCTCACCGACAGATCAGGGAAAAATGATGCATCGGTATATTCTGGGAGTATATGATCTGTATACCCGGCTGACAACAGAATTTCCTCATATTCTTTTTGAATCCTGTTCCAGCGGAGGCGCAAGATTTGATCCGGGAATGTTGGCGTTTGCGCCGCAGACATGGACCAGTGACGACACTGACGCAGGAGAAAGAATGAAGATTCAATACGGAACCTCTTATGTATATCCGTTGGTGTCCATGGGCTCTCACGTATCAGCAGTGCCGAACCATCAGGTGTACCGGAAGACACCTATTGCCACCCGGGCAGATGTGGCGTATTTTGGAACCTTTGGATATGAATTGGATTTAAATCTTCTCACGGATGAGGAATTTTCTCAAGTAAAAGCGCAGATTGCGTTTATGAAAAAATACAGAGAACTGATCCAGATCGATGGAGATTTTTATCGGTTGGTGAATCCCTTTGAGGGAAATGATACAGCCTGGATGGTAGTTTCTCAGGATAAAAAAGAGGCGGTGGCTGCTTTCTATCAGAGAATGAATAAAGTAAATGCATCCTGGCTGCGTCTCAAGATGGAAGGTCTGGAGCCTCATACACTGTATGAGATCACTTATGTTTCCGGACTGGCAAATGAAGAGCCTGTGGCAGTAGGAAGGTACTTTGGAGATGAACTGATGTATGCGGGTATGGTGATCGACAGAGATGAATTGAACCGAAAGGGTGGAGATTTTTCTTCTGTACTTTATACCCTTAAGGCAGTGGAACAGTAAAAACGAGGGTGTCCGGTTTCGGACACCCTCGAAATATTTTCTTATTTGTTACGTTTTCCTCTGTATTTTTCTTCACAGTATTTACAGCGGTAAATTTCTTTTTCTTTATCGGAAAGAATGAAAATCTGATCCAGTTCCTGCTCAATGGAGGTAATACAACGTGGATTTTTGCAGCGGATAACATTTACTACCTGTTTGGGCAGATGTAATACTTTTTTCTCTGTAATTTCTCCGTTTCGGATCACGTTGACGGTGATATTGTGGTCAATAAAGCCAAGAATATCCAAATCCAGCATATCCACAGAACATTCTACTTTGATAATATCTTTTTTTCCCATTTTATTGCTGCGGGCATTTTTGATAATGGCAACACAGCAGTCCAGTTTATCCAGCTTCAGATCATGATAAATGGTCATGGCTTTGCCGGCTTTGATATGGTCTAAAACAAATCCTTCTTCAATTCGTCCTACATTTAACATATGTCCACCTCCAGTAAGGTAAGAATCAGGGCCATGCGAACATAGACGCCATACTGTACCTGTTTAAAATATACAGCCCGGGGATCGGAATCCACTTCTGTGGAAATTTCATTGACACGGGGAAGGGGGTGAAGAACCAGCATATCAGACGGAGCCAGTCTCATCTTTTCCTTGTCAAGAATGTAGAAGTCTTTCATCCGGACATAGTCGTCCTCATTGAAGAAACGTTCTTTTTGTACACGGGTCATGTAAAGGATATCCAGCTCGGGAAGAGCGTCTTCCAGACGGATCACTTCTTCAAACTCATGACCGCTGGCACGAAGTACATCATCACGGATATAATCGGGAATTCGAAGTTCTTCCGGAGAGATCAGTACAAACTTAACTCCTTCGTAACGAACCAGCGCTTCTATCAAAGAATGAACAGTACGTCCAAACTTCAGGTCTCCACAAAGTCCCACGGTGATATTATCCAGGCGTCCTTTTTCGGAACGGATGGTAAGAAGATCGGTGAGAGTCTGGGTGGGATGCTGATGACCGCCATCTCCGGCATTGATCACAGGGATGGAAGAATGCATGGAAGCTACCAGCGGAGCGCCTTCTTTGGGATGACGCATGGCGCAGATATCAGCAAAGCAGGAAACTACACGAATGGTATCCGCCACACTTTCTCCCTTTGCCGCAGAACTGGAACTGGCAGAAGAGAAGCCAAGGGCCTTTCCTCCCAGATTCATCATTGCTGCTTCAAAACTGAGACGGGTGCGGGTACTTGGCTCATAAAACAAAGTGGCTATTTTTTTACCTTCGCATACGTGGGCATATTTTTCCGGATTTTTCTTAATGTCATCAGCCAGATCAAGAACCTGATCCAGTTCTTCCACGGAGAAATCCAGAGGACTCATAAGATGTCTCATTTCATACCTCCTAGTATTTTTTTCTGCCCTCTATCATATAATAAATCTGTTACAATTTCAAGAACAATCCGCATCTTGTAAAAATAATATTGATGTAATATAATGGAACAAAGTATAACTGTGAAGTTACACAAAAGTTATACCACATAAGAAAAAACAGGAAAAAGGGAAGTTATAAGGCTATGGATTATCAAAAAGCAAGAAGTTATATTGATGAGGCTCACCGTTTTGGCGGAGAGATGGGACTGGAAGTGATTACCGACTTTTTGGAACGCCTGGGAAATCCCCAAGATGATCTCCGGTTTATTCATATTGCAGGAACAAATGGAAAAGGAAGTGTGGGAGCTTATCTGGAATCCGTTCTGAAAGAAGCGGGATACCGGACAGGAAGATTTATTTCTCCCACATTGTATGAATACCGGGAGAGGATTCAGATAAATGGAGAGTATATAACAGAAGAGGATTTTGGAGATTTGATGGATATGGTGGTTCCGGTTATGGAAGAGCTGAAACGGGAAGGAAAGCCTTTGCCTTCTCCTTTTGAAATAGAAACTGCCCTGTCCTTCCTTTATTATAAGGAAAAGGAATGTGATCTTGTTCTGCTGGAATGCGGGATGGGAGGAAAAACGGATGCTACCAATGTGATAAAAAATACGGAATTGGCAGTGATCACTTCCATCAGTATGGATCATATGGAGTATTTGGGAAATTCTCCGGGAGAGATTGCAGCTCAAAAGGCAGGAATTATTAAGCCGGGCGCTTCGGTGGTTACCTGTCTGCAGCATCCGGAGGCGGAAGTATCCATAAGAAAAGCCTGTCTGGCGAATCAGAATCTTTTAGCTATTGCAAGAACAACGGATGCCAGGGTACTGGAGTCTGATCTGGAACACCAGGTTTTTGTCTGGGGAGACCGAGAGATCACTATTCATCTGGCCGGATCTCATCAGTTGGAAAACAGCGTGCTGGCGCTGGCAGGAGTACAGGCTCTTATAGACAGAGGATACCAGATCAGTGAACAGCAGATACAGGATGGATTTGAAAAAGCAAGATGGAGCGGAAGATTTACTGTTTTGAGAAAAAATCCGTATGTAGTGGTGGATGGGGCTCATAACCCGGATGCTGCCCGGAAGCTGAAAACTTCTATTGAGATGTATTTTCCGGGGAAACGGCTGATTTTTCTTATGGGTGTGTTAAAGGATAAGCAGTATGATAAGATAGCTTCTATTCTGGCGCCTGTGGCAGAGGAAGTAATTACCATGGAGACACCGGAGAATCCCCGGTCTTTGCCGGCTGATGAACTGGCAGAGACAGTAAGAAAATATAATAAACGGGTACAGGCAGCGGGAAGTCTTTCGGAGGCTGTGAACCGGGGAATGAGTCTTGCAGGAGAGGATGATGTGGTGATCGCTTTTGGTTCCCTCTCCTTTACCGGGGAGATTACCCGGCTTTTTATGGAATGGAAGAAAATATGAGAAAACAGGAGAGAACAATGTTGGATTTACTTGATATCAGAAAAGAGATTGATACCATCGACAGCCAGATAGTAGATTTATTTGAAAAGAGAATGGATCTGTGTTCTCAGGTGGCAGAGTATAAGATTCAGAACGGAAAAGAAGTTCTGGATCGGCAGAGAGAAGAGGAAAAATTAGAAGCATTATCCGGGTTGGCGTCCACCTCCTTTACCCAGGTGGGAATCAGAGAATTGTTTCGTCAGATAATGGCTATGAGCAGAAAACTTCAATATGGACAGATGAACAGGAGGGGGGTAGCGTGTTCCCTTCCTTTCCGGGAGGTGAGAGCCCTTCCCATGCAGAGAACCAGAGTGGTTTTCCAGGGAGTAGAGGGCGCTTACAGCTTTACTGCCATGCACAGTTTTTTTGGTGAATCCATAGAAAGCTACAATGTGGAAACATGGAGAGATGCCATGGAAGCCATTAGAAAAGGAGAGGCAGATTATGCAGTTCTTCCTATAGAAAATTCTACAGCAGGTATTGTGGCAGATATTTATGATCTTCTGGTGGAATACCACCACACTATTGTGGGAGAACAGATCATTCAGGTGGATCATGCTTTAATGGGATTGAAAAACAGTACGCTGGCAGATATCAGGACGGTTTATTCACATCCCCAGGCTCTTGCCCAGTGCAAAACATTTCTGGAGCGTCATCCGGAGTGGAAAGCAGAACCATATATCAATACGGCTGCGGCGGCAAAGAAAATCAAAGAGGACAGGGATATGACTCAGGCGGCAATTGCCAGTCCTTATGCAGCTCAGTGTTTTGGACTCCAGATTCTGAAACCTCATGTATTTTCAAGCAAGCAAAATTCTACCCGGTTTATTATTGTGTCGAGAGAACAGATTTATGCAGAGGGAGCAGGAAAAATCAGCGTGTGTTTTGAAATTCCTCATGAAAGCGGAAGTCTGTACAATATTTTGTCTCATTTTATATATAATGATCTGAATATGACAAAGATAGAATCAAGACCTATTCCTGAGAAAAACTGGGAATATCGTTTTTTTGTTGATTTTGAAGGAAATCTGGGAGACAGCGGAGTGAAAAATGCGCTTCGGGGAATTCAGGAAGAGGCAAACAATCTGAGAATTTTAGGAAATTATTAGAAGATACAGAACACAGGATAACTAAAAAAGGACAGGTGGAACTATGACAGGAATGAGAGAGTGTATTTTATACCGGGATTTTGAGCAGGGAGAACTCCTGAAAAATATGACAGACTTAATGGAAGATATCAGCCATCCCAAAGTGCTTTACGGAAAAGAAGGCTTATTTTTTCAGTGCTTTCATGATCTGGTAGAAATGGCGGGAAATTATGGCTTTTCCGGCAATCTGTGGCACAATTATCTTACATTCCTGTTGGTAAATAATGAAAATGCATTCAGTACTGCCTGCGAGATCGTAGGTCCGGTTGCGGGAAGTATCAATGAAATAGCAAAACATGATTTTGCCATATTTAAAGAGTATTTTGATTTTGATATGAAAAAATTCGAATCCATTTATCCATCTCTGGACAGCAGATGGATCACGGATTATGTAAATATTAATGAACACAGTAAACTGTTTAATAAACGTATCCGGGATCGGATCTGCAGTCTGGCTGTACGGCTCAGCCAGGCGGAAAATGTGGATCAGTTTATGGATGCCATGGTGCATTTTTATCAGGATTTCGGAGTGGGAAAACTGGGACTTCACAAGGCGTTCAGGGTGGATGGAGAGGTTTCTCCGGCCCGGATTGTTCCTATTACCAATATTGCCCATGTGCAGTTGGATGATCTGGTGGGATATGAGATTGCTAAAAAGAAGCTGATAGATAACACGGAAGCCTTTGTGGAAGGGCGCAGAGCAAATAACTGTCTTTTGTTTGGTGATGCAGGTACAGGAAAGTCTTCCAGTATCAAGGGGATTTTAAATCAGTATTACGACCAGGGACTTCGTATCATAGAGGTATATAAGCACCAGTTTAAAAATCTCAATGATGTGATTGCTCAGATTAAGAACAGAAATTACAAATTCATTATATATATGGACGATCTTTCTTTTGAAGAATTTGAGATTGAATATAAATATCTGAAAGCGGTGATTGAGGGCGGTCTTGAGAAAAAACCGGATAATATTCTGATTTATGCCACCTCCAACAGACGCCATCTTGTGCGTGAAAAATTCTCAGATAAAGAAGAGAGAAGGGATGATCTTCATTCATCTGACACTGTGCAGGAGAAATTATCTCTTGTATCACGATTCGGAGTAACCATATTCTTCTGTGCCCCGGATAAGAAACAGTTCCAGAATATTGTGAAGATCCTCGCACAGCGTTATAACGTAAATCTTCCGGAAGAAGAACTTTTGCTGGAAGCCAACAAATGGGAACTTCAGCATGGAGGGCTTTCCGGACGGACAGCACAGCAGTTTATTGACTACCTTTGCGGAAAGGTGGAGTAAAGGAGGGAGGTACCATGGCAGTACTTACATTTGCAGCAATTGATATAGGTTCTTATAATGTGGCGATAGAGATATTTCAGATATCCAGAAAGACGGGACTGAAATCTCTGGATTATGTGGATTACAGGATGGAACTGGGAAAAGATACGTATGCAGAGGGACGCATCAGTAATGAAATGGTGAAAGAACTGTGCAGGGTACTGAATGATTATAAGCGTATCATGGCGGAATATCAGGTGAAGGATTATCGGGTATGTGCCACCAGCGCCCTTCGGGAAGCCAAAAATGTGGAAATTGTTCTGGGAAAAATCTATCAGAATACGGGAATGAAAGTGGACGTACTCAGCAATTCCGAACAGCGTTTTCTGGGATATAAATCCATAGCGTGTACGGAAGCGGCATTTCCCCAGATCATAGCCAAAGGTACGGCAGTACTGGATATCGGCGGAGGAAGTCTGCAGATTTCTCTGTTTGATAAGGATATGCTGATCACCACCCAGAATATCAAACTGGGCAATCTGAGAATCAGAGAGAGACTGATGAATCTGGAGCGGACGGTGATTCCCTATGAGACTCTGGTGGAAGAATTTATCAGAAATGAAATTATCAGTTTTAAAAAGATACATCTGAAAGACAGAAAAATCGAAAATGTAATTCTTATCGGAGATTATATTCCGGATATTCTTGTGGATTATACAGGAAAAGAACGGGTGATCAAAAGAGAACAGTTTATGGAACTATACCATAAAATAATCAAAAAATCACCTATGGAGCTGGCGATGCTTCTGAATATTCCTCTGGAAAATGCCAATCTGATGCTGCCCACAGCAATCATATACCGGTATTTTATGGAATCTTTGGGAGCAGATACTATCTGGGCGCCGGGAACCCAACTGACAGATGGTATTGCTTACGATTATGCTGAAAAAATGAAGCTGATCCGTTCTACCCATAATTTTGATAACGATATTGTAATGGCGGCGAGAAATATAGGAAAACGATATGGGGTGAGCAAACCCCACGTACAGATGGTGGCAAAGACAGCGCTGACGATTTTCGACAGTATGAAGAAGATCCACGGGCTGGGGGGAAGAGAACGGCTGCTGCTGGAGTGTGCGGTGTATCTTCATGATTGTGGAAAATATGTCAGTCTGGTGAACAGCGCGGAGTGCAATTATCAGATTGTGATGGCTACGGAAATTATCGGACTTTCTCACCGGGAACGGGAAATGATCGCGCAGATCACCCGGTTAAATACATTGCCCATGGAGCCTTATGAATCACTTTCCAGTCATACGGATCTTAGTCTACAGGATTATCTGATCATAAATAAACTGACGGCTGTTTTACGGCTGGCAAATGCCATGGATAGAAGTCATTTGCAGAAAATTGAGCAGATGAGAGTATCCGTCAGGGGAGAGCAGTTGATGATCAATTTGGTGACAAATCAGGATTACACACTGGAAGAGGGACTTTTAAAAGAAAAAACAGACTTTTTTGAAGATGTGTTTGGACTTCAGCCGGTGCTGAAAGTGAAATGGTCCGTTTAGGAGGGAGGATATTATGGATTATACAGAATACAAAAAACCGGAATATTTCTGGAACAGAGAGTTGAGCTGGCTGGGATTTGATGAAAGAATTCTGGGAGAAGCGAAAGATAAGCAGATTCCTCTGTTTGAGCGTCTGAAATTTTTGAGTATTACCTCATCAAATCTGGATGAATTTTTTATGGTTCGAGTGGCTTCTCTTAAGGATATGGTTCATGCCGGATATGAGAAACCGGATATAGCAGGAATGTCTCCTAAGGTACAGCTTCGTCACATCAGTGTTCAGACTCATAATCTGGTGGAAGAACAGTATCGGGTATACGCCAGATCCCTTCTTCCGGCGTTGAAAAAGATTGGTCTTACCGTAATCGGAAAACATGAGGAACTGACGAAAGAGCAGGGAGAATTCGTGGATGCATATTTTGAAGAAAATATTTATCCTGTGCTTACTCCCATGGCCATGGATTCCTCCCGTCCGTTTCCTCTGATCCGGAATAAAACACTGAATCTGGGATCTTTGATCCGTAAGAAAGAAAGTAAGAAAAATAAAGAGGTGCTGGAATTTGCCACAGTTCAGGTGCCGTCGGTGCTGCCCCGTTTTGTAGAACTTCCTCAGGGGAAAAACGGGGAACGTCAGATTATTCTTCTGGAAGAAATTATTGAGAGAAATATTGGAAAACTGTTTTTAAGTTATGATGTGGTATGTACTCATCCTTATCGGATCATGAGAAATGCGGATCTGACTATTGATGAAGATGAGGCGGCAGATCTTTTGAAAGAGATTCAGAAACAGCTAAAGAAACGGCAGTGGGGTGAGGTGATCCGTCTGGAAGCAGAGGCAGATATGGACCCCAGACTGAGAGATATCCTGAAAAAAGAATTTGACATTAAAGATGAGGACATTTTCCCCATTCATGGACCCTTGGATCTTACGTTTTTGATGAAGTTATACGGATTGGATGGATTTGAGGAATATAAGACGCCGAAGTATACTCCGCAGCCCATACCGGCTCTGCAAAACGAGGAGGATATTTTCAACAATATCCGTAAGGGAGATATTTTCCTCCATCATCCTTATTATACCTTTGATCCGGTTGTGGATTTTGTGAAAAAAGCGGCGAAGGACCCGGATGTATTGGCGATTAAACAGACTTTGTACCGGGTAAGCGGCAATTCGCCGATTATTGCAGCGCTGGCACAGGCGGCAGAAAACGGAAAACAGGTGTCTGTACTGGTGGAACTGAAAGCCCGTTTTGATGAAGAACATAACATTGTGTGGGCAAAAATGCTGGAAAAAGCAGGATGTCACGTAATCTATGGACTTCTGGGACTGAAAACCCACAGCAAGATCACTCTGGTGGTGAGAAAAGAGGAAGAAGGTATTCGCAGATACGTTCATCTGGGAACGGGTAATTATAATGATTCCACTGCAAAACTGTATACGGACTGTGGTATGTTTACCTGCAGTGAAAAAATAGGTCAGGATGCCACGGCAGTGTTTAATATGTTGTCCGGTTACTCAGAACCCAGCACCTGGAATAAACTGGTGGTGGCGCCGCTGTGGATGAGAAATCGTTTTCTTCATCTGATAGAGATGGAGACGGAAAATGCTAAAAAAGGTCAAAAAGGCCATATTATTGCCAAGATGAATTCTCTTTGTGACCGGGATATTATAGCTGCCCTGTATGCGGCTTCAGCGGCGGGGGTTAAAATTGAACTGATCGTGAGAGGAATCTGCTGTCTGAAGACGGGAATACCGGGAATCAGTGAAAATATTACGGTGCATTCCATTGTGGGAAATTTCCTGGAGCATGCGCGGATTTTCTATTTTTACAGTAACGGGCAGGAAGAAATCTATATGGGAAGCGCAGACTGGATGCCGCGAAATCTGGATAAGCGAGTAGAGATTATTTTCCCTGTGGAAGATGAAAAACTGAAAAAAGAGATTTGTCATATTCTTGATATTCAGCTTTCGGATAACACAAAAGCACATTTGCTTCAGGCAGATGGAACGTATGTAAAACCGGATAAGCGGGGAAAAGCGCTGATCTGCGCACAGGATTATTTCTGCCGGGAAGCTGTGGAAAGAAATAAAAAATCAGGTGATTTCGGACATCACAGAGTATTTATACCATCCGCAAATGAAGAGGGAAAACAGGAACTACAGTAATTAAAAAAGATGGAACAGTCGGAAATTCAGAATATGTGTAACAGATCCCAAACAGGATAAGTTTTATGGGGGGCTGTCGTAATCGTCATGAAAGTGTTCGAATACGGCAGCCTGCTTTTATTTCACTGGAAATGTCTTTTTGTAAATGAACTCTTATATGAGAAAAAATTTGTAAGAAGATAGTAAAGATTTCAGAAAACAGGTATGTTATAATTCATAGCGTAATATGAATGCATTTTAAAATCAGGAATATAGATGGATCGGGAGGACAGAATATGGAAGAAACAAGAATTTTGGTGGTAGACGATGAAAAAGAGATTGCAGATCTGCTGGAATTGTATCTGATCAGCGACGGATTTCAGGTAAAAAAGGCTTACGACGCCCAGGAAGGATTAAGAATCATGAAAAATGAGAAAATTGATCTGGTTCTTTTAGATATTATGATGCCCAATATTGACGGACTGGAAATGTGCCGTAGAATCCGAGAGACGAATAATGTTCCTATTATTATGGTCAGCGCAAAGACACAGGAGCTGGATAAGATCGTGGGGCTGACAACGGGAGCTGATGATTATGTGACAAAACCCTTTAATCCTCTGGAACTGATGGCAAGAGTAAAATCCCAGCTTCGCCGTTACAGAGATTTGAATCCGGCGCAGGACAAAAAGCCGGAATCATCGGTGATACAGGTAAAGAATCTGACTATAAACAAAGAAACTCATCAGGTATTTGTGGATGGAGAAAGCATAAAACTTACTCCTATTGAGTTTGATATTCTTTATCTTCTGGCTACTCATCCGGGGCGGGTGTTCAGCACAGATGAGATTTTTGAAAAGGTATGGAATGAAAAGGTATATGAAGCAAATAATACAGTTATGGTACATATCCGCCGGCTGAGAGGAAAGATGAAAGACGATACCAGGGCAGATAAGATCATTACCACAGTGTGGGGGGTAGGATATAAAATTGAAAACTAAATTTATTAAAAGTTTTGAAGAACGGCTGGCGTTCTATATTTTTATCAGCGCAGTGGTCACCGGATGGGCAGAGTTTTTTTCTGCAATTTTGATCCGTTATATTTCTGGCCAGTTGCGATTTATGGGATACAGGAGCGCTATGATGGGACCGGATGGATTGAACCCCTATTTTCGGGGAGGAATTATGCTGGTGATCGGACTTCTGGTTTTTATTCTTACATTTTATTATCTTATCCGAAAATATATGAAGTATGTGAGAGTGATTACCAATGCGGTGGAAGATATTGCCCGGGGAAATCTGGATACAGAAATTCCTGTGCTGACAGAAGATGAATTTGGGCAGATTGCTTCCTGCATGAATCAGATGCAGGAACATATCAAAGAGGTTATGGAGAGAGAAAGAATGGCAGAACATACAAAGAATGATCTGATCTCCAGCGTAGCTCATGATCTTCGCACACCTCTTACATCCATTATCGGTTATATTGGCTGGGTAAAAGAACAGCCGGAATTGAGTGAGGAGATCCGGCAGAAATATCTGGATATTGCCTATAGAAAAGCGCAGCATCTGGAAAGCCTCACCAATGAATTATTCGGTTTTGTCAAGTTGGAACACAGGGAAATGAGTCTTGATATGGGAAATCTTGATTTGAAACAACTCCTGGAACAGCTTATGGATGAATGTTATCCCAGTTTTGAAAAATTCGGGCTGCAGGCTCAGTTTGTCTGTGAGGAAGAACAGGTGCTTTTGGAAGGAGACGGGAATCTTCTGGCAAGACTTTTCGATAACCTGTTAAATAATGCGGTCAAGTATGGAAAAGATGGAAAACTGATCCGAGTGGAACTGGAAAAAAAGAATCATTATGGGATTGTACGGGTGATCAATTATGGATTTGTGATTCCGGAAAATGAGATTGGAAATCTGTTTCGGAAGTTTTACCGGGTGGAACAGTCCAGGTCACAAGATACAGGAGGTACCGGACTGGGACTGGCCATTGTGGAACAGATTGTTCAATTGCATCACGGAACAATCGGTGTGCGAAGTGATCTTCAGGGAACAGTGTTTGAGGTGTCGCTGCCATTAAAGCAGAGCGGGGAGGACGTGACGGATGAAATGTAAAAGAAACGTATGGCTGTCAGGAATTGCTGTATTGCTTTTCAGTATTATCATACCTGTTTTTCCGGTACACGCCCAGACAAAAGAAGAACGGGCAGTGGATATCAGTCTGGAATATGGATTTAATAATAATGTGAAAAACGGAGCCTGTTTTCCATTGAAGATTTTTCTGGAAAATAAGGGAGGAGAATTTCATGGGACTT
This sequence comes from Eubacterium sp. UBA3279, assembly GCA_002361775.1. Classification (GTDB taxonomy): domain Bacteria; phylum Bacillota; class Clostridia; order Lachnospirales; family Lachnospiraceae; genus Oliverpabstia. The sequence goes on along the minus strand of DETV01000041.1, from coordinate 4,684 downwards.
TAGAGATGGAAGTGCCTGTTCTGGCAGAAAACCATGATATATACAACAGTATATGGATGAATTCTGATCCCTGGAATAACAGTAAAAACAAAATTTATACATACGAGAAAAATATCACATTAAAAGAGGGTGAGAAAAAAACAGAAGTTTTTTATCTGGAACTGCCCATGTTTGAGGGAACCTGTCTGGTAGAGCTGAAAGAAGGATCGCAAGTGGTGAGCAGTGAAGAAATCAGTTGTAATTTTTCAGAAAATACTTCCAGAATTTTAATGGGAGTGATTTCGGAAGATCAGGAAGGGATTGGAGAACTGGATGGTATGCAGGTAAGCTTCGAACAGGAATATATTTCAGAAGCTTTCGTAAAGACGATTGCCATGAAGGCGGAAGACATTTATCCGAATCCTGATGCTCTGATGCAATTGGATCTGCTGATTGTGGATCACGGAACAGAATTTGAACCGGAACAGCAGCTTGCCCTGGATCGCTGGGTGGGAACCGGAGGAGTGTATCTGGAACGATTTCCTGAACAGGATATTTCTCAGGTGTTTCAGGATTTTATAGAAGGAGAACAACGAGACGAATTTATTCAGTATCTGGAGCAGATGCAGACGTATACCTTTGGGGATACGACAGGACTTGTGGATGTACCTGTGAGCAAGCGTACGGCTATGGGGAAATATATCCTGCTTCTGGCGGTGTATGTGCTGCTGGTAGGTCCCGGATTTTTTCTGATTCTGAAAAAGAAGAAAAAGCAGGAATATCTCTGGGGTGGAATCTGCCTGTGTTCTCTGGTGTTTGTGGCACTGATTGCCCTGATCGGGAAAAGTACAAATCTCCACGCTCCTTTTATCAGTTATCGAGGACTTTATGAACAGGAAAATAATGTGTGGACAGAGACAGTTAATATGGGGATTCAGGCGCCTTATAACAATGAATATCAATTATATCTGGATAAAAATTATAAGCTGCTCCCTTCTAATATGGGCTCCACAGGAACGACATCAGCCAATTCTCAGTTAGCGGAACAGGTGAATATTATTCTGGGAGAAGAAAAAAACAAGGTTATTTTGAAAAATATGTCTGTGTTTACACAGAATTGCTTTAAGTTGGAGAAAAGCAGAAAAGTTTCAGAGGAGGAGAATGTTCAACTGGATATTTTTGCAGAGAACGGTCAGTTGAAAGGAACCTGGAAAAATCCTACCGACTACAATCTGAAAAATGGAATTCTGATCATGCAGAACCGGGCGGCAGTTCTGGGAGATATGGATGCAGGCGGTTCTGGCGTATGCGACAATATTATCCTTCATTCCTATGGAAATGACGGTATAGAACTTCTCATGGAAGATTTTATGGATTTTTCAAATTATGATTATCCAAAATATGAAAAAAATAATATGGCCATGAAAAGCTGGGAAACAATTCGGAACGGAAATAATGCGCAGGCATATCTTCTGGCAATTGTGGAAAATCCAGACTATGATTTTCAGTTGGATTCCGGTTATATGGTTCATGGAAGAGCATTGTTTCAGATGCCTGTGGATATTGAATGGAAAAACGGAGCATATCTTTGGTGTCCCAATCTGGAAACCTACGGAAAATCACAAAACAGTGAGTTCAGCGCACAAACTAATCTGATTCACGGACGGGAAGCCACAGTCGATTATGCTCTTGATTTTCTGGGAGAGGTGCAGCAGGTGATTCTGGAAGATGTGGAATATAATGAAGAAAAATATTATTTCCATTTCCAGGGAAATGTGGCCTTATACTGTTGGGAAACAGGGAATTTTGAAGAGATTCAAAATTGGAAAGAACCTCTGACACAAAGTGATCTTGCAAGATATCTGTCAGAAGAGAATGTGTTGAGAATCCGTTATCTTCTGGAGGATACTCTGGATACAAGAAATCGTTCCTGCATGCTTCCCTGCCTGCAGGCAGTGGGAAAGGTGGAATAGAAATGCTACAGATTGAAAATTTATATAAAAAATATGATACGGTTCTGGCATTGGACGGTTTAAATATGTCCATCAGGAAAGGAGAACTGTATGGATTTGTGGGACCAAACGGCGCGGGAAAAACCACTACCATCCGTATCGTCTCAGGTCTGCTTCAGCCTACCAGGGGGAATGTCTGGATCGATGGAATCTGTGGAAACCGGGATACAAAGATATTAAAAAGTAAGATTGGATATGTGCCGGATTTTTTTGGTGTCTATGATAATCTGACTGTAAAGGAATATCTGGAATTTTATGCTTCTTCCTATGGGATTTATGGGAAAGAGGGAACGAAACGTGCCAGAGAGGTTTTAGATCGGGTGGAATTATTTCAGATGGAGGAACGCTTTGTAGATGAGCTATCCCGGGGAATGCAGCAGCGATTATGTCTTGCCCGGGCTCTGATCCATCGCCCTCAGTTGCTGGTCATGGATGAACCGGCTTCCGGACTGGATCCGGGAGCTCGGAGAATTTTCAAAAACGTATTGAAAAATCTTTGTCAGGAAGGATACACGGTGCTGATCAGTTCTCATATTTTGTCAGAACTGTCAGATATGTGTACCAATGTGGGGATTATCAATCAGGGAAAAATGATTCTTCAGGGGGAAATGGAAGATATTATGTATTCCATCGACAGCGCCAATCCAATTTTGATCACCATATATCAAAATATGGAAAAGGCGTTGGAATTGTTAAAAAATCATCCATTGGTTACCAGAATTTCTATTGATAAAAATACGATTTCCATATTATTTAGCGGAAGTAAAGCGGAAGAAGCCATGCTGATGAAAGAACTGGTGGAGGCAGATATTCTGATCACCTCTTTTGTTCGGGAACATAACAGTCTGGAATCCGTATTTTTCCGTTTGATAGAACCGGAGAAAGGGGGAGAAAAGAATGTTTCGATTGAATCCGGTACTGGAAAATGAAATGAAGCGTAATATGCGTTCTATGAAAGGAACCTGGATCATATTTGGAGTCAATGTTTTGCTGATGGCAGTAGCGGTTATCACTTATTTTGGGACGGGCGGTTCCAAAGAATACCTGACAGCCGGACAGTATCGTTTTCCCATTCAGTGTTATATGATGATGGCGTATGCACTGTTTATGATGATCGGCGTTTTGGTGCCGGGAATCGCAGGCGGCTCAATCGCTATCGAGAGAGAACGAAAAACATTGGATATTCTTCTGACAACCCATCTGAGTCCATGGAAAGTGGTGGTGGGAAAACTGGAGGCTTCTTTAAGTTTCATATTTTTGGTTTCTTTTTCAGCCCTTCCGGTGATTTCTCTCATCCTGGTTTTTGGTGGAGTTTCGCTGGTGGATTTATTTTCACTGGTGGCTATTTTGGTGATTTCCGGTATTTTTATTGGAAGCGTGGGGATTTTTTGTTCCGCGGTGATCCGAAAGACTACCGTGGCAACTATTATGTCCTATGTGATCGTGCTTATTTTGACGGCAGGGATTTTGTTGTTGCTGGCAGGGGCTCATTATGTACTGGAGATCAGAGCAGAACAGATGGGATATTTTGAGGGGGTAGATATGGGAAAATGGATTTATCTTCTCTATCTGAACCCCCTGGTAATATATTTTGGACTTTTGAGCAGACAGGTGGGCAGCGGCAGTGAACTGCTGCAGATTTGCAATCATTTTGGGGAGTATTCCAATAATTTCGGAGTTTTACATATGTTGGAAATTTCCATCGCCGTTCAGTTGGCAATCTCTGTGATTTTATTATATCTGGCAGGGAAACATATTAATCCTCTGAAGAAATAGCCTCCTGTCCGCAGGTTTTTATATTAAAGATTGTCCAGTAAATAAGCGGGGATTTTCAGATTTCCCCGGCCTTTTCCCAGGTCAATGGAGGGTTTGTTGGAACCGTGAAAATCAGAACCGCCTGTGATGAAAATGCCGTATTTTTTTGCCAGTTGGCGCATACGGACTTCGTCCAAGCCGGTGTTGGTGGAATAGATGGCTTCAATACCATCCAAACCTGACTGAACCAGGGATTGAACCAGTTCTTCCAGTTGTTCTTCTGTCAGATGATAAAGAAGAGGATGGGCAAGAACTGCTTTCCCCTTTCCCTGATGAATCATTTTTACTGCTTCAAAGGGAGTTACTTTATTTCTTGGAACGAAACAGGGAGCGTGATCCCCTAAAAAACGATTAAAAGCTTCGGCCAGAGTGTGAACCTGTCCTGTATCCGCAAGAAAACGGGCAAAATGCGCTCTTGTCCATATACTGTCCGGAAAGTTGTCTGCCATATCCTGCCAGGTTATGCGCAGACCTTCTTTTTGCATACGGGAAATCATAGTCCGGTTTCTCTGTTCCCGTTCCTGTTGAAAAGCTTTTATCTTTTCCTGAAAATAAGTGTTTTCAGGATCGATATTTAATCCAAGAATATGGATATCTCTGCCCAAAAAGGCGGTAGAAAGTTCGATGCCCGGTATGACCTGCAAATAGGTATTTTGGGCGGCAGCTCGGGCTTCTTCTATCCCTTCAGTGGTATCGTGATCTGTAAGGGCAATGGCCTTCAGACCTTTCTCCAGCGCATATTCCACGAGCTGGGAAGGGCTGAAGGTGCCGTCTGAACAATTGGAATGGACGTGAAGATCAATATAGGGCGTATGTGACATAATTAAGATCCTTTCTGTGAAAATAGATTCATTTTATGATGCCAGGGTCAAAAGGTC
>DETV01000001.1 GCA_002361775.1 Eubacterium sp. UBA3279 | reverse complement strand
TTTTCATCCATATCCAGCTTCATAATATATTGGTTAAACGTCCTATTTTATCCACCGCTTCATCAATTGTATTCCAGGTAACCAGGTGACAATTTCCCTCATGCAGTAATTTTTTCGCCATCATAACTCCATATTCACGTTCCTCATCATGATTTCCCGTCCAGTGATGCCAATTCGGATAATTTAAATCCACTGGCGAATAAAAATTTACCGCCAGCAATTCTTCCATATCGTCTATCAATCCTTGTCTTTCATTTACCAAAAATATCGTATGCGTTAATTTTACCTCGCTACACTTTTGTTCAATCCCAATTTCATCTGCAGTACATTGAATTTTGACATTGACAGCATCCAACTCCTGATCGCTTAACTTTTCATATTTCTCCGGCAACATAGATCTTGTTTTACTGAAATCCCGCATCGTTCTCAAAGTCAGATTATAATAATTAGGCCATCCATATATGTAAAAGCTTTGTTTTTCCGGCTTCAAAATAACGCGGTCCCGGGATACCTCCGAACATCCATGTTCATAAAGAAACCATCCATTTTCTCCAAAACATCCCCTTCTGCATTCACTTTCCACCCAATTCCCATATACTTATACTGTCTCACCATTCTTCTATCCCTCTCTTTCATTGCCATTATATTTTCTTATTTTTATTATATCCGACAGTCCCAAAGAATCAATTTGATTTTTTCAATTGATTAAAGCAGATAAGATGTGTACAATAACTAATATATACCATACAAGACTCTTAAAATGGGAGATGCAAAATGTATTTAAATAAAATATTTAATTTTAAAAGAATAGTATATGTGTATTTAGTATTATCAGCTATATATTTGCTATGTTCCTATAAAACATTGCAAGATTATTCTGGAAAAGGTATAAGTATTTTTTGTACATTGTTTTTTTACATCGGAATAACCTTCTGGGCTTTGTACAGAACAAATTTACAGAAAATGCCGATGCGCTATTATGCCATTGGTTTTCTGGCTGGAATATTATCTATATCAACCTTTTTACCAATCTCAACTATAAGTTTGCTTATTGGAAGTCTGGTTGCCATCTCCTGTCTATGCTCTGTAAGCCTGTTAAAAAATCAAAATGATATTTCCGTCAGAAAAAAAGATATGCGAACCGATATTGTAATTCTAATCATTTTTATTATAATCCTGGTTTTTATTCTGGGCGGCTATACAAAACTTATCAGATTTACAGAATTCACTTTTATTGAAAAATGCATTATCGTATTACGGGCATTAGCTGCAGGTGTTTCAGAGGAAATTATGTTCCGAATGGTATTATATCTACTCCTTATGGGAAATAAATACACAGCAAAATTTCCAATTTTAATTTACTTTATTATGATCGTACCATTTACAATGTCGCATTTTTTAGACGCTGTTGCAATGGGAGAACTATTCAGTAAAATTCCGGATATTTTCTATATCGGTATGATTTCTGTTATTCTTCTTGAAACTCTCAAAAAAAGAGGCTTGTTAACAGCAATCGCTATACACTCGCTTATTGATTTTTTTGCTTTTATTTAAAGAAGAATTATAGGAAAATATCGGTTTTCAGCTTCAAAAGCTTAAAACAAAATCTCCCATAGAAATCAGTGTTTCTCACACCTGTTTTTCTATGGGAGATTGCATTTTTACCCTAATTGCAAATTTCACAATTTTCTATTTTACTCACCAGTTTTTCCACCACCTGATCAAATTTCATAAAATGTGATGCTTTTACCAATATAGTATCTTTTTGTTTTATCAATTCCGGAAGTTTTTCCAGCAATTCCTCCAGTGTGGGCATATATATTACTTCCAGTTCAGGATTCTCCTGTCTGGCAGCTTCTGCCATATGCGCGCTCCGCTCTCCCACACAGATTAACAGGTCAATTCCTGTTTTTCCTGCTTCTTTTCCCACTTCTTCATGAAGCTGAAGTTCTTCCGTTCCCAATTCTCCCATATCCCCAAGAATTGCCACTCTTCGTCCCAGTGCATCCTTCAGCACATTCAAAGATGCTTTCATGGACATAGGATTTGCATTATAGCAATCATCGATAATGGTATACTGTTCCGTTTCTATAATGTGAAAACGTCCGCTTAAGGACTGCAAACTCTCAATTCCAGCCCGGATCTGTTCCAGTTCCATCCCATATGCCAGTCCCACCGCTGTTCCCGCAAGGGCATTGTATACCATATGCTGTCCCGGAATGGGAATCAACGCTGAAAATTCTCCCTTCGGCGTATGGATTCTACAGGAAATCCCTTTCAATCCCTGGCCTTCCACCTGATCTGCATAGATTGAGCAGGATGCATCCAAACCAAAAAATACAGGCTTTTTCCCCTGTACAGTATCCACTGTAGCCAGCTTGTCATCATCTCCATTTAAAATGACTGTAGCATTCTCTTTCAGATGGTCAAATACTTCTGTTTTCGCCTTTAAAACTCCATCCCGATCTCCCAGATTTTCCAGATGGCAAGTTCCAATATTCGTGATCACACAGGTATCCGGACGGGAAATAGCCGCAAGACGATGCATCTCACCAAAATCACTGATTCCCATTTCCAGCACTGCGATTTCATCTTCGTCCCGCAGACGGAATACAGTGAGAGGAAGTCCCAGTTCATTATTAAAATTCCCCTGAGTTTTTAAAACACGATATTTTTGAGCCAGAACAGCGGCAATCATTTCTTTGGTACTTGTCTTTCCCACACTGCCGGTAATACCCACCACAGGAATCTGAAGCTGATCCAGATAATAGGCTGCCAGATCTTTCACTGCCTGAAGAGAGGACTCCACCTGAATATAAGGAAAATCTGTCTCTCCCAGATTTTTTTCCGACAGAGTACACAATGCCCCCGCTTCCATTACCTGAGAAATAAAATCATGTCCATCCACTCTCATTCCCACAATCGGTACAAACAAACAGCCCGGATCTACCTTTCTGCTGTCTGTCGTTACCCCAGTGATACATTTCTTTTTTTCTTTCTCTGCCCCCCGATAGATTCCATGACAAGCCTGAGAAATATGTTCCAACGTGAGATTTTTCATTTTCTTCTCCCTTTTCTTTCAAATAACGGTCACTTTAATATTTTTTCAATGAAATCCTGATCAGTTCTTCACACAGTGCAGGGTAATCCATTCCCAACGCTGCCGCCTCCTGAGGAAGCAGACTGGTAGGTGTCATCCCCGGAAGAGTATTTGCTTCCAGGCAATACATCTCGCCATTTTCTTTCATCATAAAATCAAGCCGGGCATATCCCTGAATCCCCAATACCTGACAGCCTTTTTCGGCATACTTCTGCATCTGTTTTGTCTGTTCCGGTGTTAATTCTGCCGGACAAGTTTCTACTGCAGCTCCTGCGGAATATTTATTCTTATAGTCATAAAAACCTTCTACCGGTGCAATTTCGATAACCGGATAAGCTTTCCCATCTACCACGCCTACAGAAAATTCTCTTCCCTGAATGTATTCTTCTACAACCACCTGTTCCTCATAGGAGAAAGCTCCTTTTAAAGCTTCTTCGTATTCCTCCTGATCATGAGCAATATAAACTCCTACGCTGGAACCTCCACAACAGGTTTTTACTACCACAGGAAAATCCATACCCAACTCTTTCAGTTGCGGTAAATTCTCTCCCCGGTGGATTTCTGTGCCCGCCGGTGTGGGAACTCCGTTAGATGAAAATAATTTTTTGGTAATTCCTTTATCCATCGCCATAGCGCTGCTAAGATAATCCGTCCCTGTATACTTGATATGAAACAGGTCAAAAACGGCCTGAACCTTTCCATCTTCTCCATTCGCTCCATGAAGAGCCAAAAATACCACATCCGCAGCTTTACAAAGTTCCATAACCTTCGGTCCGAAGAAATCTCTTCCTTCTGCCACACAGGACTCTACCTGTCCGTTAAAACTTTTTATATATTCTGCTGCCTGTTCTACATCATATTCTCCCTCAAAGGCAGTTGCCACATCTGCATCTTCCCATCCAAAAAACACATCTACCAAAATAGCCTGATGTCCTCTTGACCGCAATGCTTTACAGATATCTGTTCCTGATACTATGGAGACATCTCTTTCTGTACTTGTACCTCCTGCCAATACTACTATTTTCATAATCTAATCCTCTCTATCTCTTTCTTTCCAACACCTGACGGTATACCTCATATCATCATACAATAACCCTTTTTGCAATGCAACTATGTTAAATAATTTCCACCTCATTTAACTGCGCTGTTTTTTCTGCCTGCAGTTTTTCATTCTTCTCTTCCAGTTCCTGCAGAAGTCCCGGGTCATTTTGATACAGGGACGGTTTTTCATAACACTCCAATTCTTCCAGATCGATCACTGTTTCGCCCTTTTGAATAGCCTCTTTTACCGCCTCTTCTACTTTTTCTTCCTTCAGAGTAGTTCCTTCCACCTCTGGAACGATCACATATTCCTCCCCTTCCCGTTTAATATATGCATCCTGGGGGGCAATAATATTTTCTTTCTGAAAGCAGCTCAGCTCATCCAGAACTTCTTCCAGCAATATTTCATTATATGTGGTTGTAGTTTCAATTTTATAATCCTTTTTCCTGGAAAGTTCCTTCATCCATCTCCAGGGATTCTGCATATCCAGAAGTTCTTCTGCTTTATGATCATCCACATAAGATAATTCTACCTGAATCGCCGAAATCGTCTCTGTTTTTCCGTCTTTTTCTTTTATTTTTAACTTATAATCTCCAATTTGCTTTTGAATCTGCTGCTTTACCTGTTCTGCCGTTTTGTTTTCACAGGAGATCCCATTAATTGTAGTACCCTTCTGAAAATGACTGGAAAAGTAGAATACCACTCCCATATAACCGATCAGCATGATCAGAAAATATCCTGCCAATACACCTAATGCTATTTTTATAATTTTTTTCTTATTATGTCTCATGTGAAAACCCCTTACTTTTCTGCTTTTTCTTCAATATTTTTCATTATTGTCGAATAAGTATATTTTATCACTGAATAAAATCATGGTAAAGGGATTTAAGAAAATGTTAGAATCTCTTCCCTGGAAATTAAGATTTTCATTTATTTTTTATCAAACAAAATACCCTGAAACAAGAGAAGGCTGCTGTATTCATCCAAACACAACAACCTTTTCATACGACTTATGCATTTAACAGTTTATCGATACTCACCAGTTTTACGCTGAGTACAAAGATATTTGCTGCCACTTCCAGTTCTTCCACCGTCGGGAAAGAAGGCGCAATACGGATATTGCTGTCTTTAGGATCTTTTCCATAAGGATATGTGGCGCCTGCCCCTGTCATCACAAGGCCTGCTTCTTTTGCTTTTGCCACGATTGCTTTCGCACAGCCATCCATGGAGTCAAAAGAAATAAAATATCCGCCCAGAGGTCTGGTCCATGTTCCGATCTCCAGTCCGCCCAATTCCCGATCCAGTACCTCCAGTATCTTTTCAAATTTAGGACGAAGAATATCCGCATGTTTTCTCATATGGTTATACATTCCCTGCATATCTTTGAAGAAACGTACATGGCGGAGCTGATTCAGTTTATCATGACCAATTGTCTGATAACTCATGTAACGTTTTGCATCTTCCAGATTTGCTTCTGATGCTGCAAGAGCTGCAATACCGGAACCTGGGAAGGATACCTTGGAAGTTGATATAAATTTAAATACCATATCCGGATTTCCTGCTTTTACGCATTCATTTAAAAGTTCCAAAATCACATCTCTCTTATCATCATACAGATGATGAATAGAATAGGCATTATCCCAGAAAATACGGAAATCTTTTGCTGCCGGTTTCAGTTTTGCAAATCTTCTTACTGTTTCATCAGAATAGGAAATCCCTGTCGGATTTGCGTATTTCGGTACACACCAGATTCCTTTCACCGCTTCATCTTCGGACACCAGTTTTTCCACCATATCCATGTCCGGACCTGTTTCCAACAGAGGAATATTGATCATCTCAATTCCAAAAAACTCTGTGATAGCAAAATGGCGGTCATATCCGGGAACAGGACAGAGAAATTTTACTTTATCCAGTTTACTCCATGGAGTACTGCCCATAATCCCCTGCGTCATAGCCCGGGCTACCGTATCAAACATTACATTCAAACTGGAGTTACCGTAGATAAGGATATTTCTCTCCGGAACTTCCGACATATCTGCCAATAACTTTCTCGCATCACTGATTCCATCCAGAACACCATAATTTCTGCAATCCACTCCATCAGAACTAACCAGATCCGAAGTGCTGTTCAAAATATCCATCAATCCATTGCTCAGATCCAACTGAGCTTTTGATGGCTTACCGCGGGACATATCCAGCTTCAGACCTTTGCCTTTCACATCTTCAAACTGTTTTTCCAACTCTGCTTTCAGAGACAATAATTTTTCTTTGCTTAACTGAGTATACGGCTTCATGGGGCTCCTCCTCATAGATTTTTTTTACTGTTTATGCTCATAAATGCTATTTTATGAAGAATATGACTAAATGTCAAGTATTTCTTGCATTTTCAGCTTTTGTACTCAATAAAGTACGTTCTATTCATTTATTTCTGCAATATTTTATGTTCTAACTTGCAAAAAATCCATCTTGAATTCATCAAGCAGGCTGTGTTATGCTATATCATATATGAAATTTATGTGAAAGGATGTAACTGCAAAATTTGAAGCAGCTACAGCAGGAATTAATATATGTGGATTGCAGACGGTTGGAAAGACTATGAAGTAATTGACACTTCCAAAGGAGAAAAACTGGAACGATGGGGAAAATATCTTCTTGTTCGTCCCGACCCACAGGTTATCTGGGATACCCCCAAAAAACACCCCGGCTGGAAAAAAATGAACGGCCATTACCATCGGAGCAAAAAAGGCGGTGGAGAATGGGAATTTTTTAATCTTCCGGAACAATGGTCCATACATTATAAAAATCTTACATTTAATCTGAAACCTTTTAGTTTTAAACATACCGGATTATTTCCTGAACAGGCTGCCAACTGGGACTGGTTTGGAGAAAAAATCCGAACAGCCCATCGTCCCGTAAAGGTCCTGAACCTTTTTGCCTATACCGGAGGAGCCACTCTGGCCGCTGCCGCTGCCGGCGCTTCCGTCACCCATGTAGACGCTTCCAAAGGCATGGTATCCTGGGCAAAAGAAAATGCTGTATCCTCCGGCTTAAAGGATGCTCCTATCCGTTGGATCGTAGATGACTGCGTAAAATTTGTAGAACGGGAAATACGCCGGGGCAATCATTATGACGCCATTATCATGGATCCTCCATCTTATGGCAGAGGACCGAAAGGTGAAATCTGGAAGATAGAAGATGCTATTCATCCTCTGATCCAGCTTTGCAGCCAGTTACTCAGTGATAACCCTCTGTTTTTCCTGGTTAATTCCTATACAACAGGTCTGGCTCCTGCAGTACTCACCTATATGCTTGCCACAGAATTAAAGAAATTCAACGGTCATGTGGAATCTCAGGAAATCGGACTTCCTGTCACTGAATCAGGACTCGTACTTCCCTGTGGCGCTTCCGGACGTTGGGAAAAATAAAACCACCCTTCCACTCATAATAAAAACAATAAAAAAAGAACAGAACTGTCTCATTTCCGGCGGTTCTGTTCTTTCTTATATTTATTATTACCCTTTACTTCACTGCCTCATAAACTGCTATAATCTCAGCAATATACATGGTATGGTAATCTTTTTCCGGATACCATTTTTCATCTTCCTGTGTACTGTAAAAATTTTCCGGTTTAATCTCATCATGATAGAGCTTTTTACACACAAGAACCTGAGAAGCTTCACGAAATGTAGGATAGCCGTCCACCATTTCCACATGAAGTCCTGCTTTTTCTATTTTATCCGGTTCATCTTTTCCTGATACTTTCCCCAGATAGCCCATTTCTTTCTTATAATCTCCGTTAAAAAATGAAAGTGTAAACGTATCATTTCCATCCACGAACTTCTTTGTATGGCGTTGCGGACGGATATATGCGGTAGCCACATTCTTTCCCCATAAAACGCCTACGCCTCCCCAGGAAGCAGTCATGGTATTAACCTCACCATCCTTTTCCCCTGTGATCAACATCCACTGAGAACCAATTTTTTCAAAAGGATTCATTTCCAGTGATTTTATATCTGTTTTCTGAAATCCCATTTCTTTCCCTCCTGTTTCTGTTTTTTTCCATGATAACGCAAAAAACACATTTTCACAAGTAGGTTCATAT
>DETV01000043.1:566-5253 GCA_002361775.1 Eubacterium sp. UBA3279 | reverse complement strand
TCTCAAAAAAGTATAACAGGAAAAAAGCACAAAAAAAAGACCTTCAGCGGTCTTTAGATTTTTTTAATATTTCGGGATGAACCCGCTCCGTGGATGATTAAAGAGGAATCCATTATATTCGTTGCGGAGGTAAATAAAATGGTTAATCGATCACACCGGAGCTTTTCACCCTGCCGTTTAATCAAATGCATAAATTCATATAAGGTTTCAAAACAGTTTCGTCCCTGTCCCGAACATTCAATTCCATAAAAAAACGCCTGCTCTCCGACAAAAAAGCAGACATCTTCTTTCATTTAATGAAAACAGGATGTAAAACTTTACTCGGAAGTTCTAACCTTATCATATATGAGCAGGTTTCCTGACTTACAGATCACAGGTCCGCCCTCCTTCTCATACCTTTCAGTACAATGGTTCTATGGGTTTCCCTCCCTGCATACAGTGACCGGATCGCTCAGGACTCTCACCTGATTCCCTCTCTCACCACTGGACTTTGTCCGGGGATGCACTTCATATATGTCTATGGAATTTATACAAACATTATAATAACAGGTAGACAAGGCCACGTCAATCACTAATTTATACAGGGGTTGTTATTCCAAATCCCCGATTGGGATTTCCCATGGAATAAAGAAAATCTGCCACAAACAGAACAATCAGTAAAATACACACCAATTCTCTCACGTGTCGGTTCATTTTCTGAATCACCTTGTCCAGCCGGGGAGCAATCCCATAAACAAAAGCAAGACCCCCTATTCCAAATACAAGAAGCCCTATCAGACACACCCGCCCCTGTATCTGAAAAACAAAATCACGATAATCCCACCAACGGGTATGCAAAAATGTTTCCAGCCACCATCCCGTTACATATTCGATCACACCGCATACTGTCATGATCATCACAAACAGTAAACCGGGACGTTCAAAAAAACGTTTTAAAAACACAAGAATCATAACGCCGCCTGCGCCATAGATAGGAAGCCAGGGGCCAAATAACACTCCACGATTGATGAACATTCTATCTTCCACCAGATGGCAGGCTACTTCCCATACCCAGCCGGTAAAGGAAAACAGGAAAAACATAAGAATCAAAGTGGAGATGGAATATGTTTTCTGTACATTATTCTTCATAGTAATTCCTCCCTCACATAAAAAGGACTTTTGGTTATCTATAGAATAACCGAAAGTCCTTGATTTTAAAGAAAGGAAAACAGAAGATTTTCTGAAGATTCTCTTTCGAATAACTTAGCTGATTTCTCAGATGAACTGATTCTGAAGCGGATCATAGGTATAATCTATCATATCCAGCTTCTGTTCCACTTCTTTCTGATTCACAGATTTATCTTCACAAAATGCTGCCAGTGTGGGATAGAAATCTCTCAACTGTGTATTAACATAACTCAATAATATTACCGGATCCTTTGGCATAGTATTCTCCTTTTTCCTCATACAATCTGATTATTTTCTCGTTCCCATCCTATTATACAGATTGAGCTGTCGCTGTCAACTCCCCATTTGCCACATCCAGTACAATAGTATCTTCTGTATGAACTTTTCCACCGAGAATCATTTTTGCCGCCAATGTTTCCACATTTTTCTGCAGATAACGTTTCAGAGGTCTTGCACCATACACCGGATCGTAACCGCCTTCAATCACAAAATCTTTTGCAGCCGGAGTCAGACGGATAGATATCTCCTGATCTGCCAACCGACGGTTCAGTTCATCAATCAGAAGCTCTACAATACCTCCAATATTCTCTTTTGTCAACGGTTTAAACATTATCATTTCATCCAGACGATTCAAAAATTCCGGACGGAAATGCGCCCGCAGATCATTGTGAACCATTTCCACATTTTCCGGACGAATACTGCCATCCTCCTGAATACCATCCAGCAAATAAGAAGAGCCAATATTGGAAGTCATAATAAGAATCGTGTTCTTAAAATCCACTGTTCTTCCCTGGGAATCGGTAATCCGGCCATCATCTAATACCTGAAGCAGCACATTAAACACATCGGGATGAGCCTTTTCAATTTCATCAAAAAGAACTACAGAATATGGTTTCCGACGTACAGCTTCCGTAAGCTGACCTCCCTCTTCATATCCCACATATCCCGGAGGCGCTCCGATCAGACGGGAAACAGAATATTTCTCCATATACTCACTCATATCGATTCGCACCATATTATTTTCATCGTCAAATAATGTCTGCGCCAGAGTTTTTGCCAATTCTGTCTTACCCACACCGGTAGGTCCCAAAAACAGGAAAGAACCGATAGGTTTGGTAGGATCTTTAATTCCTGCTTTGGAACGGATAATGGCATCTGTAACTTTTGTCACAGCCTCATCCTGACCGATCACCCTTTTATGAAGTTCGTCTTCCAGTCCAAGAATCTTGGTTTTTTCTCCCTCCGTCAGTTTTGCCACCGGAATACCGGTCCAACGGGAAATAATTCTGGCAATTTCTTCGTCGGTAACACTTTCATGAACCAGAGAAAGATCCTGATTCTTCACCCGTTCTTCTTCAATCTCAAGCTGTTTCTGCAATTTGGGGAGTTCTCCATACTGCAATTCTGCCGCCTTATTCAGATCGTATGCCTGTTGTGCAAGCTGAATCTGACGGTTCATATCCTCAATCTGTTCCCTGAGAGCAGAAAGCTTCTCCACAGAATGTTTTTCATTTTCCCACTGCGCCTTCTGTACCGCAAATGCATCTTTATACTCTGCCATCTCTCGCTGCAAATCTGCCAGACGTTCCTGACTCAGCTTATCTGTCTCTTTTTTCAGCGCTGCTTCCTCAATCTCCATCTGCATGATTTTTCTTTGCTGTTCATCCAGTTCGGTAGGCAGAGAATCCAGCTCTGTCTTAATCAAAGCACAGGCCTCATCCACCAGATCGATAGCTTTATCCGGCAAAAATCTGTCGGAAATATAGCGATTGGAAAGGGTTGCTGCCGCTACCAGAGCGCTGTCTGTAATTTTTACTCCGTGGAACACTTCATACCGTTCCTTCAGACCACGGAGAATCGAAATAGTATCCTCCACGGAAGGTTCATCCACCATAACCGGCTGGAATCTTCGCTCCAGAGCCGCATCCTTCTCAATATACTGACGATACTCATCCAGTGTGGTAGCGCCGATACAGTGAAGTTCACCTCTTGCCAGCATAGGCTTCAACATATTACCTGCATCCATAGCGCCTTCTGTCTTACCGGCGCCCACGATCAGATGAAGCTCATCAATAAAGAGAATAATATTTCCCTCACTTTTTCTTACTTCTTCCAGTACCGCTTTCAGACGTTCCTCAAATTCGCCTCTGTATTTTGCCCCGGCTACCAAAGCTCCCATATCAAGTGCAAAAATCTTCTTATCTTTCAATCCTTCCGGTACGTCTCCCCGGACAATTCTCTGTGCCAGGCCTTCCACCGCTGCCGTTTTACCCACGCCAGGTTCACCGATCAGCACCGGATTATTCTTCGTCTTTCTGGACAAAATCCGAATCACATTACGGATCTCACTGTCTCTGCCGATGACAGGATCTAACTTCTGATCTCTGGCTTTCTCCACCAGATCCTGACCGTACTTATTCAAAGTATCGTACGTAGCTTCCGGATTATCCGTAGTCACTCTCTGATTTCCCCGAACAGTGCTTAACGCCTGCAGGAAACGTTCTCTGGTGATGCCATACTCCTGGAAGAATTTTTTCATAGAAGGACTGGCGTAACGCAAAAGCGCCAAAAAGAGATGTTCCACAGAAACATACTCATCTCCCATAGCCTTCGCTTCATCCTCAGCGCTCACCAAAGCTTTATTCAAATACTGTCCAATATATACCTGTCCGCCGGATACCTTCACCCGGGCATTCAAAGCACTCTCCAGATTATTCAGAAAATGCTCTTTATTGATTTCCATTTTCTCAATCATCTTCAGGATCAGACTGTCTTCCTGATGTACCAGATTATACAAAAGGTGTTCCTGCTCAATCTCCTGATTGCCAAACTCATAAGCAACCTTTTCCAGATCCTGAACCGCCTGCACAGACTTCTGTGTAAATTTGCTGATGTTCATAGATACTCCTTTCTGATCATTTTGATCTATGTGAAACTTGAAACTATTTTCTTGTTCTACATGGAATATAACACTTATTGTTAGCCAAGTCAAGGGATGAGTGCTAATTTTTTGTGAAGAATTTGTGAAGCCTTGATTTTATGGGCTTCACAGGGGATTCTCACTTACTTTCGCACTCGATTTTCTTGATTTTACACCATTTTTACACCATTTCATTTGATTTTGGTGTAACACTCATTTTCTTTACACCAAATTACACCATCGACTTACATTTACACCACAGCAGGTACAGTTTCCGGCAGATTCATTTTTGACATCTCATTTTCTACATGAGTCATTTCAGCGATATGATTGTAGATATTCATAGTGATCTTCGCATCAGAATGTCCCATTACATACTGCATAACTTTCGGATTAACATTATTCTCACCCAATCTGGTACATCCTGTGTGACGAAGAATGTGTGGACGTGTCAAGTATGGGACAAAAAAAAATTTCTTTTTTCTTGCCGGATAGTACCTGACCATTCCAATCAGGTACCCCAGCACTTTTATTATCTTCCAAAAAATCGCTCTTGTCCAGAACATTTTATCTCTGCCCTAAAAATACATCATCAAAATT
>DETV01000043.1:0-170 GCA_002361775.1 Eubacterium sp. UBA3279 | reverse complement strand
AGTATTGTCCTGCTCAAGCATCTTGGCATCACGTTCAGACTCTGCTATCTTTCGTCTGATTTCTTCCAGCTGTCTGCCTATCTTTTCTGCTTTCTGCTTGTACAGTTCCCGATCAATACAACCATCTTTGTACCCATCATAAAGTCTCATTTTTTCAGAAGACAACTGGC
>DETV01000029.1 GCA_002361775.1 Eubacterium sp. UBA3279 | reverse complement strand
GCACCAACCGGAAATATCTCCCGAATATGGAGGAGACAGAACCATTTAATGTAATCTACCAGACTGCGGAGGATGGAAAGGGAGATACCATCAAACCAAGGCTGATCGAATGCGAGGCAGATCTTTCAAGGGTCATGGTGATTGATGATACAAAAATCCCACTGACGTTGATGGATGACCGGATTGAGAGAGCCATCCGGCAGAATAAAGTCCGACTATTGATCATTGACCCGGTGCAGGCATTTATCGGTGCGGATGTGGATATGAACCGGGCGAATGAAGTCCGTCCGGTATTCCGGAAACTGGGAAATGTGGCGGAACAGACCGGATGTGCCATTGTGCTCATCGGGCATCTGAACAAATCCTGCGGTACGCAGAGTACCTACCGGGGATTGGGTTCCATTGACATCATGGCAGCCGTCAGAAGCCTTTTATTTATCGGGAAGGTAAAGAAAGACCCGACAACGAGAGTGCTGATCCATGAGAAAAGCTCTCTTGCCCCTCCGGGTGAGACCCTTGCGTTTAAGCTGGGGGATGAAGGAGGTTTCCGGTGGATCGGTGGCTATGACATCAATGCGGACGATCTCCTGAACGGTAAAGAGGGGAAACGGGTGGAAACAAAACTGGAAAGAGGTATGAGGCTGATGGAGGAAATGCTGAAAGAAGGAAAAGAAATTCCATTGAAAGTAATCCAGAAAAAAGCAACCGAAATGAACATCTCTTCCAGAACTATGAGGGATGTCCGCAACCGCATGGGAGACCGTTTGATTTATGGGCGAGGAAGCGGAAGGGATAATACCATTCGGCTGAAAGTAGATTAGGTGGCAGGATTTTTTTGAAAAAGGGCAGATTCTATAGATACCTTAATGCCTGCCACTCTGCCACCTAACCATTTGGAGAAATATTTGTATAGATATGACTGGCAGAAACCATATTCTGCCAGTTTCTTTTTCAGGAGGAAAATACGATGGAAGAAAGAAAACAGGATATGGAAAATCTTAAAACTGTATCGGATGAAAAAGAGGAACATTCGGTTCTTGAGAAGAAAATTGGTCGCACTCGTTATCACGTTCATCTCTTTTTTGATCCTAATTCCAAGGAAACCATGCAGCAAAAAATCATGAGGATGATGAAGAATGAACTAGAGGCAGAACTCGACAAACCCGCATAAACACTGGATTTCTCAGCATTTTAAGAAAAATTGATTTTGGTCAAATTCCTACTTGACGGAATGGTGCCCAAGGGGTCATTGATTATGAAAGACATACGGGTGCGCTCTCCTACTAAAAGGAAATCCCTCTGAAAAGGGACTTCCCACTGAAACTGTAAATTTGGATTGTGATTACAGTTCTTCTGACAATTGAATTATATCACAATCCTCCCACAAAATAAAGGAGGTGACGAATATGCAAGGCTTAGGAACATTTACTGGGGCAAAAACATATGTGAGCAAAAATGGCAAACAGTATGCTGACATTTTCATGTTTCCTTTAATGGAAAATGGTATGCCGGATATGGAACAGTTAAAATTCCGAACTTTCAATCCGGAGGTCATTGCAATGTGTAAAGTACTGAAACCAGGTCAGCAAATTATTGTTGATTTGGAAATCCGAGAAGCGATTGTTACGGGGGTGAATACTTATGACGAAGTTTAAAAATTGGTGGGGGGGGACTTCCTCCCTCCCGTAAAGAACAGATTTATGCCGCTATCGGTTTTCTTATATTTGGAGGATTGGGTCTTTTCCTTCTCAGTGAAGTGATTAGGAAATTAAAACCTATTTTGCCCCTTCTGCTCATTATTCCGTTATTTTTTGGGGATGATATTTCAAATTTTTTTAAACGGCAAAAAGATTTGGCGAGAGAACGGGTAAAACAGAAAGCGGCTCAAATAGATGTTGCTTATAAAGAGGTTGCAGCCTTCGTAGTACTCCCGGTTATTCCTATAATCTGGAACATAAAGTTGGATGTGGACAGCCTTTACTATTTTGGTTCTCTTGCGTATGGAGATGGATTTTACTATCAACTCCCTTCTGTTTGCGAAAGTAAGACTGATAAACTCAATCTTCAACGGAAAGTGGAACGCAAACTTGCTGCTTATTTACAGTGTCCTTTTGCGGATGTTGCCAGAAAGAAAATAGTTTCCATTTACGGAGATGTTTTAGTTATTCGAATTTCATGAGAATGTCATGCTTTTTCAGACTGGAACTGCATAGGCAGTGAAAGGCTGGAAAAGCATGACTGCTCATGAAAAAACAGAAAGTAACCTGAAATTAAGTGGGGGTGTTGTAATAACCCCCACTCCACCAAAAAAAGCAAATGAAAAATAGCGAGGAGATACAAATGAAAGAAGAATTAAGTGTTAGCATTGATGAAATAACGCTTATGTTATTTCCAACAAAAGAAAACAGTATATTGGACTGGGATGAAAACAGGAAAGAGATGATTCGGATTTTTCTTGATAATTCAAAGCTGGAAGAACTTTATGGACAAACGGTACAGGCAGACAAAAGCCAACAACAGGGCTATACTTATAGCCTGATATTTCCAGACAAACCATTTTATTTCTGCATCAGCTGGCATGAAATTTTTGGCAATATGGGGATTTGTGTGCATTTCTCTGCTCTGGCATGGGCTACATACCAGATGGATTTTTTCAGAAAATATGATGATAGGACAAACGTTGCTGATTTTCTTCGAATGGTGCAAAGTAAATCCTATGTTACAAGGTTATCCAGAATAGATTTTGTAGCAGATTATAGGAATTTTTCTCCATCCGTTAGCCCGGATGTAATTTACCGGGGATTGACCGAAGGGAGTTTGACAGTTCGGGACTGTGAGAATCGAAATCTGGTACGGACAAAAGAGGGATTGAATAAAGAAGGAGAATACCATACCGTTTATTTGGGTTCGAGAAAAAACCATAGTCGCTGTTTTTGTCGGATTTATGATAAAAGGATAGAACAGATACAGGGAATGAAACCATATTATCAAGAAGCGGTAGAGTGTAAAAGCTGGATAAGACATGAGGTTGTCTTCCGTCAGATATACGCTCAACAAATTACAGGGGAACTCTTGGAAAATGTTTATACAGAGTATGAATTACAGGGTTTTATAGCGCAGAAGATAACAGAAAAATACCGTTTTTACGAAGAAGGATCTTCTGAACCTACAGGATATACAAAAGCGTTACTGGAACTTATTGGGAATCAGCAGTTTTCCCGTTTGAGAAATCCCAGCCCGAGGGACAATGACTTGAAGTCCTCTATCAAATACCTGCGAAATGGTTCTGGGTTATATCCTGTTTTGTATAAAATCTCCTGTATCTGGGGGAATGATGCAGTAAAAAAACTCTTAGAACTGCTATATGCAGAATATGATGGAAAATACAAGAAAGAGGCATCAAAAAAGAAAGATATATTTTTATGGCTGAAAAAGCATCAAGCCAGCTTAAAAAATGAAAAATTAGAAGATAATTTTTAAAAGGAGAAATTCTATCAATACGCCTAACGTATCGTAATGCGAGGTATTTTTTGAGGCAGTAAGAGATTGATAGAAAAAGGCTACTGTTAGAAAAACAGTCGTATGAATCAACAGAAAATAACCCTTTTGACACAGAACCAGAAGGAGCAGTATCAGTTTATTGAAACCTTGCAAAAGTTCATTTCCAGTGCTAAACTATCAGAAACAGAGATAGCACAGCAATTAGAAATGACAAAAAAGCAAAAAGAAAAACTGGTATCTGAGATATATTTTCAAAACAAGAAGAAAAAAGAATTTTATACTTGTTCAGATGGGAGGGTAAAATCCTATAACCCACAGTTTATCGCAAAGACGAAAGAGGAATTGATTGATAAACTATATGCTTATTACTTTCATAATGTGTTGAAAAGTGTTTATGAAGAATGGGTACAGTATCGTGCAAAAACGAAAATCGTATCAATGAAAACCATAGAGGAAGATATAGGAATCTGGAAACGTTTTTTACAAGATTCGGAAATAGCAGAGATGCAGATGGCAGAGATAAAACCGAAGCATTTACTAAAACTTTTTCAGGAGTGGACAGGAAATGGACTGATTACAAGAAAAGATTTTAATAACAGGAAATCTTTATTGAATGGAATTTTCCGTTATGCTGTCTTAAATGAAATCATTCCGTATAATCCGATTACTTCTCTTCCCTGTAATGAATTGAAGTTCAAGTGTCCTATAGCAAAGAAAAAGGCTTATACTGTACAAGAACGCTCTGCACTGCTTGCACATTTGAAAAAGCAAGAGCCAGATGCTTATACATTGGCAATCATGCTTGCTTTTTATGGGATATTTAGGATTGGTGAAATCAAGGCATTGGAATGGGATGATACGGATAATAAAACAGTTACCATTCGGCAACAACTTGTAGAAGAAAGGGATTTGAAGGAAGATATGACTTTGAGCCACCCACACAGGGTATTAAAAGACCCAAAAGGAAACCCTTATTACAGTATCCGAACAGAAGTGCTTTCTGACGAAGGTGTTGCAATTTTAAGAAAAATGAAGGAGTTAAACCCGAATGGCAAACCACTGTTTCAGTATCAAGGTAGACCTTTGACTATTATCAGTCATTCTATA
>DETV01000110.1:19780-41099 GCA_002361775.1 Eubacterium sp. UBA3279 | reverse complement strand
AGAGCATCGTAGTATGGGTTACATGCTTCTCTTGCCTGGAAGAAGATATCCGGGTTCTGAGCAGAACCTCTCTGGCAAGGATGATTTGGATTCAGAGCATTTTTACGGAATGCATCGATAGCATCCATATCAGCCATATCTTTCAGATCTTCATAATCCCATGTTTCGATCTTCTGGATCTCATGAGATGTACGGAATCCATCGAAGAAGTTGATGAATGGAACTTTACCTTTGATAGCTGCCAGATGAGCAACCGGTGTCAGGTCCATAACTTCCTGTACAGAAGACTCACACAGCATAGCTGCACCAGTCTGACGACAGGCATAAACATCAGAATGATCTCCGAAAATAGATAATGCATGGCTAGCCAAAGCACGAGCAGATACGTTAAACACACCTGGAAGCTGCTCACCAGCAATTTTGTAAAGGTTAGGGATCATCAGCAGAAGACCCTGAGAAGCTGTATAAGTAGTTGTCAGAGCACCTGCTGCCAGAGAACCGTGTACTGCACCAGCAGCACCTGCTTCAGACTGCATCTCAGTTACCTGAACTTCCTGTCCGAAGATATTCTTTCTTCCCTGAGTTGCCCATTCATCTGTAGCTTCTGCCATAACAGATGATGGAGTAATTGGGTAAATGGCTGCTACATCTGAAAATGCATATGATGCATGAGCGGCAGCATGATTACCATCCATGGTTTTCATTTTTCTTCCCATTTTAATTTCCTCCTTAGATTATAAAAGTTAACCTTATCAAACCTCCGCAAAAGGAAGGATTTCGATTTAACCCTTGTGAATTATTATAACACTCTTTCTCCTGCATGTCCATTTTTTGTGGAAAAATCATGGAATGTTTTTCGAAAAATACATTATTTTCACTCAAAAAGCATGGCGTCCATGTATGCCTGCTGAAATACAGGATGAACGGACAGTTCCACCTCCTGAGCTTTTTGGGCCAGAATTGCCGATTCCTCACATCTTCCCTTTACCAGAAGCTCCTTTGCCCCTTCCAGGGAACTGTTTCCCACCGCCTGTATTTTTTCCCGGAATTCTTCCGGAAACATTCCGATTTCCACTGCTTTCCTGTAATCCAGACGATACCCGAAACCGCCTGCCACATAAACTTTCCCCACATCTTTTGCGGTGATCCGGTATTCTTCCAGTAAAGTTTCTATCCCGGCCCTCACTGCCGCTTTTGCTAACTGTATCTCTCTTATATCTTTCTGAAACAGACGGATTTCTTTCCCTTCTTTTGTATGCGCCACCGGATACCCTTTTGAAAACCAGGGTTCTTCCAGCCGCCCGGTCTCGTCCACTTCCATGGCCTTCACCAGCTCCGCCACCAGTTCGATCACTCCCGTTCCACAAATACCCACTGGAGTTTTTTCCTGTATAGTCGTAATTTCCAACTGTTTATCTCTCCATTTTGCATGGCAGATAGCTCCCGGAACGCTTCCCGTTCCCCAGATAATATTTCCTCCCTCAAACGCCGGACCTGCCGCCGTAGAAGTTACCAGTAATTTTTCCTTATTTCCCAAAGCCATCTCTCCATTGGTTCCCAGATCGATCAACATACAGATTTCCTCTCCCTGTCCCATGGAAAGCGCAGACATACCGGAGACAATATCGGCTCCCACAAAAGCAGATATGCCCGGATAGATTTCCAGAACTGTCTTCTCCTCTAATCCGGGAAAAATTTCATTTCCCTTCATTTTTATTCCCTGTATGTGATATGGAGTAAACGGCACACTTCCCAGACCGTCGCAGGGATATCCCATCAGCAAATGAATCATGGTGGTATTTGCGGCAATCGCTATTTTCTCTATCTGTTTCCAGGAAAGCTTCCTTTTTTGAAGCAGAGTTTCCATACACTTCCACAATTCCTGACGTATTTTTTCCTTCATTTGGTTTCCTTTTCCGTCTATGGAAGCCTGGATTCTGGCAATCACATCTGCTCCGTAAATCCGCTGCCCGTTTAAGGCGGTACAGATATCTTCCACCTGTCCCGTTGCCAGATCTACCAGCTCCACAGCCACCGTAGTCGTTCCTATATCAATGGCAAATCCCTTTTCTTCCCCAGACAGTTTCTGACTTTTCTCCTGCTCTTCTCCGTTTTTATAGTAACCGGAAAGAACCTCCATCTGAGATTCATTTTTCCATCCTGCCCGTATCAAAAGATTTTCTTTTGGATATGCTCTGCAGGCCAGTCTCCACCCCTGCTTCAGTTCTTCTTCTCCAAAAAATCTCCGGTCTTCCTCTGTAATAGAAAGCCATCCCTCGATTACCTGAATTTTACATTTTCCGCAAAGACCTTTTCCCCCGCAAAAAGCAGGAATTCCCTCTGTCTGATTTCGCAAAACTTCCAAAAGACTGCCTTCCTGGTAAATAATTTCCTCCGGTTCTTCTTTTTCTTCCATAATCACCCGGATCTGCAAAGGTTCCACATGGCGAAGTCCGCAGGTAAGGTTTGGACAGGTACGGCAGTTATGCTGCGCCTGAAAAATACCTTCCTCCTGGGTAGTAAGATAAATCTGGCTGCTGGTTTTTAAAGGCCGGAACATATACCCCTGAGACAAAGCAAGACCCAGAAGTGTTTCTCCCTGCGTCTGTTCTAATACCTCTTTTTGAATTTCCATAGATATATCCTGAGGGGCTTCCAGTCGTTTTAAAACCCCCAAATGCCATTCCCCACAGGCTGCTTTTAACTCCCTTTGTATATCTTCCTCCAAAGAAAATAATGCTGCGTCTGCCATGGCATCCACCAACATTCCCTTTACATAATCACCCTGGGCAAAAGCTTCCGTACTGGTATCGCTGATTTCCTGTCCCACAGTTACCAGCACAAATATAGCTTCACGGTCTGTTTCCTCTCCGTTTACAGCAAACTTTGACGGAATCTTTCCCCGACTCATTACCCCCACAGGTTTACACAACTTTTTCATCGGTTCCAGCAATTTTTCAAATGCTTCTTCCATCTCTTCATATACCGGAGATTCCGGATAACAGTGAATTTGCCTGAAAACCATTTCCTTATCTATATTCAGATGAAATTCTTTTAAAATCCGGGGGAAACTTTCCCCCCGGACTGTTTTTTTCTCTATTTCCATGACATTTCCCCCGTTTCATGTTTTTTACTCTGAATTCACAAAGATTTATACAGTTTTCTTTTCTACTGCCACTCTTGCCACTTCCGCTGCTGTTGCAGCATCCGGTGTATAGTAATCTGCTCCGATCTGCTGGGCAAAACTTTCATTTACAGGAGCGCCGCCCACCATCACAATATATTTATCCCGGATGTTTCTGTTTTTCAATTCATTAACTACCCCTTCCATGTTTACCATAGTAGTGGTAAGAAGTGCGGACATACAGATAATATCTGCTCCCTCTTCTTCTGCTTTTTCAATAAAAGCTTCCGGTGTAACATCCACACCCACATCATAAACTTCGAAACCTGCGCCCTTCAGCATCATAGCTACCAGATTTTTTCCAATATCATGAAGGTCACCTTTAACGGTACCAATGACTGCTCTTCCAATAGGTTCATTTCCAATCTCGATCAATTTTGGTTCCAGAATATTTAATCCTGCATTCAAAGCTCTCGCAGCCACCAGAACCTCCGGTACGAAAATTTCATTTCTCTTAAATTTTCCTCCGATGATCATCATTCCATCCAACAAACCTTCATTTAAAATCACTTTCGGATCCATTCCCTCATCCAGCGCCTGCTGCACCAGTGTTTTCACATTTTTTGCTCTTCCTTTTTGTAAAAATTCTGAAATTTCCTGAATCAGTGCCATGTTACATTCCTCCCATGTAAATTAGTATAAATTATAGATTTTTTATGGAGACTCCGCTTTCTCCCTTTATGCCCCCTATTTTATACACTCTCATATTAAAAAAATCGGATTTTTTTTAGAATGATTGTACTTTTTTTATGTTTTTTGTGATATGATCATAATTAAACGTAACCCGTCTATTACATACCTGAATTTTTTGATAAAGGAGACTTTTTATGATTCCTTATTTATATACTATTATCGATAAACAACGGATTTCTGATATGTTAAAAGCTTTTTATGCCTGCGTGGAACTCCCCATTCAGGTTATTGACGATACCGGCAGCTTACTGGAATCCCAGGGAGATATCACCTCTTTTTGCAGCCGTTTTCATCCCTTTCTCCCGGAAAATGACAAATGCAGCCGCCTCCACGCCAAAGCGGGAAAACGGGCCATGGAACTGGGGGAAACGTATATCTTTTCCTGCCATGCCAACCTGAATCATATTGTATTTCCGCTGATCAACAAAAATGCTTTGTTTGGTTCTATTCTGGTGGGACCTTTCCTCATGGATGAGCCGGATTCCCTGTTGATTTCCGATCTCAGCCGCCGCTATCCTATTCCTACCGACTCCCTGCTGGAGCTTTACGAGGAATCACATTCCCTTCCGGTGGTTCCTCCCGCCAAGGTGACTCAGATCAGTCATTTGCTTTTTTATATGTTTTCCGGACTGATTTCCGACAGCTATCAGCAATTTGTGATCAATCAGGAAAAGCTCCATCAGCAGTCCCTGATCAACGAATCCATTCAGCGGTATAAAACCTCTGCTTCTTCTTCCGAAACAGAATACCCTTACGAAAAAGAAAAAGAGCTGATTACCCGGGTAAAGACAAGAGACGCCGCCCAGGCAAAAGCTCTGTTAAATGATTTGTTAGGTTATGTATTTTTTGCAGAGGGAAATAATCTGGAAGTGATCAAGGCAAGAGCCATCGAGCTTTGCTCTCTCCTCTCCCGGGCTGCCATTGAAGGGGGAGCCACCAATAATATTATTTTGAAAATGAATAATCATTTTCTGAAAAAATTACAGGAAATCAATAATCTGGATGATCTGTGCTACAGCCTTCAGGAAACCCTGGAAGCCTTTACAGAAAATATGTTTGATTACATTCCTACTAAAAATCATGAATTGATCAAGCGGGCTATTTTATATATTTCCCACAATTTTTCCGGTGAACTTACATTGGAAGAGGTGGCGGATCACGTTCATCTGAATCCGGCTTATTTTTCTTCCCTCTTTAAACAATCCACAGGTTCCTCTTTTAAAGAATACCTGAATATGGTCCGTATTGAAGAGAGCAAGCGTCTTCTGGCCAATACGGACTATTCTGTAATTGATATTGCCGTGGCTTCCGGCTTCGGAGACCAGAGCTATTTCTGCCGGGTATTCAAAAAATACACCGGTCTGACCCCACGCCAATATCGACAATAAATATCTCAGCCAGACCAGGGGATTTTTCTTATTTATAGAACTCTTCGATGGTTTCAAAAAATGCATCCATATTTTCAAATGGTGTCATAGGCGGAATATCACATCCGGAAGCAATGACGAAATTAGGATACTTACTGCATCTTTCCAGAAGTTTTCTTGTCTCTTCCCGTACAACTTCCGGCGTTCCATTCCGCAATACTCCCGCAGGATCGATATTTCCAATCACCAGTCGATCCTGGGGAATAACCTCCAATGCTTTTTCGATATCAATGGCATTTCCAAAGCTATAAGCCTTTGCATCCACCTCCTGAATCTGTCCCAGAAGAGGTTCAATATTTCCACAATTGTGATACATCACCACAAAAGAATCATCCTCCACCGCTTCCCGCACTTTCTTTACATAAGGATTGGAAAATTCTTCCATCAGACTGGGGGAGAGAAGACCTGCTGCCGGTTCCGCCATAACCACGCCGTTCGCTCCCGCATCTTTAAATGCTTTCGCATACGCAATCAGAAATTCTGTTGCTTTCTCCAGCACAGTCTCTACCATTTCCGGTTCTTCATAGCAAAGAATCATGATTTCTGTCATATCAAGCAGTCTTCCGGCCAGTGAATAAGGCCCGATGATCCCTGCAAATACAGGCCGGTCAGTAATCCGTTCACAGGCTTCCCGGATTCCCTTCACACATTCTCCGGTTCTTCCCGCTCCCACTGCGGGAACTTTCAGTTTTTCTGCCTCTTCTTCATCATGAATCAGCGCTTCCCGAACAGTGGGAACCTCCTCTGTCTCAAACTGTACCGGACTGCCAAAGGCTTCTGCCTCCACAGACAGATCCATTAAGCTGACCGCCATTCCCATATCATATTTTTTTGCAATACTTTCCATACACAGTGCCTGAAGATGACCGTCCTTTACCAGTTCATCGACAGTTACGTTCAAAAGCTTCGCTCCCGGAAAAGAAAGAATCGGCATACCTTTTTTCTTATCCTGCGCCACACATTCACGAATCCATTCGTTCATATCTCTCTTCATAAAAAATTACCTCCCATATCTTCAAACATATAATTTTTTTAACATTTCCCTTGTAATTCTGGGAATATTATAAGAATTTCCCTTTCAGGTATGCTTGTAATTATTTTAGATTAATTGAAGGATTATTAGAAGTTACCCATGCTCCGGGATAAAACACATTACTACCTTCTCTTTTTATACAGCATTTCTTCAAATTCTCCCCTCAGTCCATTTATATCCCGGCAGGGCATAAAAAGCACGAATTGGTCTGCAACCACCCGGGAAAAATAAACCTCCTGCTCATTTTCCAGAAATCCCATAAGATAATTGCTGTATTCCTTCAAAAGCTGATCTCCCACAATAATCAGTTCCGTTTCTTCTTTAAACTGGGTAAACGAAAGCAGTCCCGTCAAAGAATCGTATTCAGGAGACACTTTTACCCCCTCATGGATCATATTTAACACCTGATTTTTCGCCAGATGAGCAGAAATAATCTTTGTCAGTTCCCGTACCGCTTCCACTAACCGGGCAGTTTTTTTCACCAGGGTAGGATGAGAAACATCTTTTAAAAAAATCACAAACTCATCTCCGCCTGGCCCGAACCAGAATATCTTTTTTATCAAAAATAACTGTAAATAATCTGGCAATTTCCTGAAGTAGCGTATCTCCACCCGTTCCCTGAGATGACCTTTGCATAATTCTTCCATTTTCCAATAATCATCCGGATATATCTGTGAATTATGTTTCAGATTTTCCAGATAATTTTTCTCTTCGATAAGCTGCAAAGAATCTCCCTGGTATGTAATCATAATACTCAAAAAAAGAAAAACCTTTCCTGTTCAAACCCATGATCACTCTACACATCTTTTCTTTGTCATCTAATAGTGTTTTCCAACCTATCTTATCCATACATTTCGCTCCTGTTTTTCGGGACAAATTGTTTTCTGGTTATGAAATATACTATACACCATACAAAATCGAACACAACAGATTTTTTATTTTCTGGAATCAGGTAAATTACACAATTGTCGAAACTTTCAGAGCCGTTGACAGCTTTATAAATCAAGTGACTCCATATCTATTTCTCCGTATTCCCATGGACCAGATTCCATCATACCAATATTTCCGTTACAAAACTGATTTCTTTGTTCTGTTCCTTCCATCGTAATTGAATCTTCGGCATATATGTTTTCAATTCCTGAACAAATTCTAGATATTTTTTCATTTCTGGAGTATCTATAGTTGCTACTGGTTTTCCACTATTATCAATCTCGTATAAAAAACCTCCGATACTCTGAAGAAATACTCCCATTTCATAAGTAGACTGATATGTACTGGATGTTAAAGCATTGGTAAATAAAACTGGCTCATAATACTTTACACGATCCTCTGTTACTGCAACAGTAAGTTTCCCTTCTACTTTATTTTCTTCCACATTTTCTTTCTCAACTTTTCCGTTCTCAGTATTTTTTTGTCCATTTTCTGATCCGCAACCTGCCAGCATACTTGCCAAAAGTGTACAACTCAAAAAGAATACTACCGCTTTTTTCATGTGTTTTCTCCTCCATTTTCTTTTACTTTTACCATTTTTTCTTTTCATTCCCGGGATGTTATATACATAATAACCAATATTACGAATTTAATCATCAAGATTTGGATTTAGTACTTTTTTATACATTTTGTGATTTTTCTTCAAAATCAAATACAAATCAGCGATAAGATTACATGTTAAATTACAAAACAGAAAACTCTTATAAAATATCACTATTTAAAATATTTATGGGCATATAGAAAACCTGTTGGCTACATATACCCACAAAATCTTCCTTTTACGGGATGGATTTCACTTTCGCACCAGCTATATACCCAAAACACCTAAAAATGCTTCACGTATTTCTTCACTTTTGGGTATATATGAGATATGTACTTTCCATATACCCATTTCTCCAGATTTCAACACATCTCATTCTATCTCCCGATATCAGGGACTAAAGATACCTGATGAATTATTTCGTACTGCTCATTTCTACAATTCTGCTCCCGCTTTTATTCTCTTTTTAACCCTGACATCCTATCATTTCCTTAATTCACCAAGATATTTTCCCTGTAACACAAAAAAACCATCAAATACATTACATTTATCACTATGTAATATATTTGATGGCTTTATTCTAACTTATTTATTTACGATCTGAGCCATAATATCCCATTTTTCTTCCATATCTTTTACCAGTTTAAACTGTGTTCTGGCCCGATCCAGGTTCTGGCCTTTATAATGGGTTTTAAAGTAGGTATCTCCCTCCAGATAGTCTGTAAGGAAGCGCATACCGCACTCAAATGTCATGATTTTTGCTCCCATGGGGAGTGTCTCAACCTCCCGCTTCGTAAGACTTCCCCGGCAACCTTCCATAAATCCGTCAAAGTAGGCTTCAAAAAGTCCCATATCACAGGATACTTTATTCAGATCTTTCTCATCTTCTGCTGCTGTACTGGCTCCGAACCGTATCGTATCTCCAAAATCATGGGCTGCAAATCCCGGCATTACTGTGTCCAGATCAATTACACAGATAGCTTTTCCTGTATCTTTATCAAACAATACATTATTCAGCTTTGTATCGTTGTGAGT
Source organism: Eubacterium sp. UBA3279 (assembly GCA_002361775.1). Lineage (GTDB taxonomy): Bacteria > Bacillota > Clostridia > Lachnospirales > Lachnospiraceae > Oliverpabstia. Next base: position 32,196 of record DETV01000110.1, on the reverse strand, counting down.
TACCCGGAGAGGAAGTTCCCCTTTCTCCAGCAAATTGCCGAAAAAGTGACAGTCTTTTTCTCTGTCCAGAATGAACTGTACCTCGTCTGCTACTTCTTTTGCTCTTCCCATTACGTCTGCTTCCAGAGCTTTTTTGAAGTTTGCAAACCGATTCACCGTATTGTGGAAATCAGGGATGGTTTCATGAAGCTCTTTTGCAGGAAAATCAGACAGAAGATACTGGAAATTTCCAAAGGCAATACCGCTTTTATTCAGTTCTTCTTTTCCACCTGCATCGTAGCTTACTGTATCTGTAATAAACGGATATATTCTCCATCCATAATCTTCAGAATCCGTATAATAATCTTTTCCATCTTTTGTGGGAATGACCTGTAATGTTTCCCGATCCGGATCTCCGCCCTGTTCCAAAATCTTCTTTTTCAGGAAGCTGGTCACCCGCATCACATTTTCCATCAACTCATCACTGTTTTTGAATATTTCTCTGTTCATTCTCTGAAGAATGTAATGTTTTTCTTTTCCGTCCTGATCCATAATCAGAAGAAAGGTATCATTAATATGACCATTTCCGTAAGGAGTCACACTTGTCACTTTACCTGTAAGATCAAACTCAGATACTACGTTTTTCAGTTCATCCTGTGCAAATGTTCCCATTTTTTATTCCTCCCACAATTTTTCCGGGTATTTTCCTTCATTTTTCATTTTCTGAATTGCATTCACAACCACCGGTTTATCCTCTTTATAAGTAACTCCATACCATTTATCCAGAGATTTCAGCACCTGAACATCAGCCTTATCCTCTGCCAAAAGTTCTCCCACTACAGATGGAAGGAAATATTCTCCCTTCATTGGATTACTCTTCATTGCCTCATCCAAAAATGCCGGGAAACGAGCTGCCAGTTCTTTCAAAAGGCTTGCGGAAAATCCCCACATATTCATGGACACGGTACTTCCTTTCGGAATAGTGATCCATGTTTCTCCTTCGTCTTCCGTATAAGCAGCGCCTTCTCCTCTTCTCTCGATTCTTGTTCTCTCATGAATTCCCTGAAGATAACCATTTTCATCTGTTACGCAAACACCTCTTGCCACGTGGCCATTCTCTGTAAGTGTATTTTCCAAAACGTATCCCACCATGGTATAATGATATTTTTCATCATCCTCATGTGTGGTAAGGAAATCATAAATCATCTGGAATGCATGGCTTCCGTAATAATCGTCTGCATTGATAACCGCAAAAGGCGCATCCAGTGTTCCCAGACAGCTTAATACCGCATGACCTGTTCCCCAGGGTTTTACTCTTCCTTCCGGAACCTGATATCCTTCCGGAAGATTATGAATATCCTGGAACACATAGGAAACTTTCATGATTTTGCTGATACGATTTCCAATCCGCTCTTTGAAATCTTCCTCATTTTCTTTTTTGATAATAAAAATAACTTCTTCAAATCCTGCTTTTTTTGCATCATAAATGGAAAAATCCATAATAATGTGTCCCTGTTCATCGATGGGATCGATCTGTTTCAATCCACCGTAACGACTTCCCATTCCTGCTGCCATAATTACCAATACTGGTTTTTTCATTTTACATCCACCCTTTCTGAACATTGCCCTGTCCCAATCTTCCTTTGCTTCTGTTATAAGATTAGCACTTTTTTTCAATTTTTGATTTAGACAATTCTTACTTTTCTTTGCACAAATATACTTTATTTTATATAATGGTGTCAAGATGCCTGGCATCTTTCGTCTCAATACCATGTGAAGGAGGTAGTTATGAATGCCTTTTGAAAGCCTGAAACTTCAGGAAGAGATACAGATATCCGAGATTATCACTATCCACTATTTTGAATATACCAGCACCTATCATTTTTCCGGAGAAGCTCATGATTTTTGGGAATTTCTCTGTGTAGACAAAGGAGAGGTGGAAGTTTGCGCCGATGAGCGAAAACATACCCTGAAACGGGGACAGATTATTTTTCATAAACCTAACGAATTTCACAGTGTACAGGCAAATGGAAAAATAGCTCCTAATCTGGTAGTGATTTCTTTCCGCTGTCAGTCTCCCTGTATGAAAAAAATGGAAAATCTGATCACATCCATCGGAGAAAATGAGCGTACTCTGCTCGCCAAAATTATTCATGAAGCCAAGCAATGTATCGCCACCCCGCTGGATGATCCATACACACAAAAAATGGAACGAAAATCTGCCGCTCCCTTCGGTTCTGAGCAAATAATCAAACTGCATCTGGAACTATTGATCCTTTCTCTGATCCGTCAGTTAGAAAGCGGCAAACATCCTGCCCCCACAGTGAAGTCTGTAAAAAAGAAAAATGATGCTCTTTTGTATGCCAGAGTGACGTCTTATCTGTCAGAACACGTCTGTGAACAACTGACCATTGAAGAAATCTGTAAAGCCAATCTGGTGGGACGTTCCCGGCTTCAAAAACTATTTCGTGAAGAAAATCAGTGTGGAGTCATTGATTATTTTTCTCATTTAAAAATTGAATCCGCAAAACAGATGATCCGGGAAAATCAGGAGAATTTCACAGAAATATCCAATTATCTGGGATATACTTCCATTCATTACTTTTCCCGGCAATTTAAGAAAATAACCGGTATGTCTCCCTCTGAGTATGCTTCTTCCATCAAGGCGCTCTCCGACTGATTGTATTTTACACTTGCTTTTTATCACCAAATAGGATACCTTTATAGTAATGCAATTATATGCAATTGCTGTGATGAAAATACAATTATCCAAAGGGGGCATTCCAATGAGAATTATTGTAACAAAAAATTATGAAGACATGAGCAGAAAAGCCGCAAACATTATTTCCGCACAGATCATCAGCAAACCAAACTGTGTGCTGGGTCTGGCTACCGGTTCCACTCCTATCGGAACTTATGATAATCTGATCGACTGGTACAAAAAAGGAGATCTTGATTTTTCTGAAGTTTCCACTGTAAACCTGGATGAGTATCGTGGACTGGATCACGAAAACGATCAGAGTTACTACTATTTCATGATGAACCATCTGTTCAAACATGTAAATATTGACATAACAAGAACTCATGTACCGGATGGAACAGAACCTGATTCTGAAAAAGCCTGCAGCGATTACGAAGCTATCGTAGAAAGCTATGGCGGCGTTGATCTTCAGCTTCTGGGACTGGGTCACAACGGTCATATCGGATTTAACGAGCCTGCAGATGAATTCCCGAAGACTACCAACTGTGTGGATCTGACAGAAAGCACTATCCAGGCAAATGCCCGTTTCTTCGAAAAGATTGAAGACGTTCCTACTCAGGCATATACCATGGGTATCGGAACTATTATGAAAGCGAAAAAAATCCTTCTGGTTGCCAGCGGAATAGACAAAGCAGAGATCGTAAAGAAAGCCTTCTTTGGTCCTGTTGTTCCCCAGGTTCCTGCATCTATCCTGCAGTTCCATCCTGATGTAACAATTGTTGTGGATGAAGACGCTGCTTCTCTTCTGTAATTATTTTCAGACGGACAGCAGCATAAAACAATTTGTCCGCCCTTAACAAAAGGTCATAGGCTGTGTATGTACCTCTACATAGTCTATGACCTTAATATCTTTATAAAGGAGAATATATCTATGTTTCACCCCATTGATCTGGACAATTGGGACAGAAAAGAGATTTATACCGCATTTGACGGATACACTTACACTCTGACTGCCGAACTGGACGTCACGGAATTTCTTCAGACCTTGAAGGAAAAGCAGAGAAAATTTTATCCCTCCATCTGTTATTGTATTGCCAGAACAGTAAATAAAAACCAAAATTACCGCTATGCCAAAGTATCCGGAGAAGTGGGATACTGGGATCAGGTACAGGCTCATTATACTGTTTTGCGAAAAAATACCGATCATCTTTTTACCCATCAGAGAACCCTTTATACAGAAGATTTTTCTGATTTTTATATTCGTTTTCTGGAAGATAAAGAAAAAGCCGAGAACGGTGACAGTCTGTACTTCGACAAGAGTGATTCTATGGATAACGTCCATATTTCTATCATGCCGAATACAAGCTTTACCGGACTCAGCTATTCAAAACCAGCTTCTTTTACAAAATACGGCACTCCCAACACCAGTTTCATTCCCTTTGTCATGATCGGAAAATACCATGCCGCAGGCGACAGAATGAAAATGCCGGTGACAGTGGAATTTCATCATGCCGTCAATGACGGCTATCATGCAGAAGTATTCTTCCAGCAACTGGAAGCGTGCTGCAGAGAGTTTGCCGGCTGACGCCCCTCCCGGAAATTATTCCCCGAAGAAAGCCAGCCAGATCATTGCAATACCGATCAGCAGAATCACAACGCCCATAACGGTGCGAAGGATTCTGCTGATTTTTTCATATCTGGGATCATACATCCATTTTTCCACCACACTGTAACTTGTTCCCGCTGCCACAAGAAGAATGCTGTGTCCCACTGCAAACATGGTGAGAAGAAAAATTCCCCAAAGGGTACTGCCGGACTGTGCCGCCATAGCCAGCAGGGCAATCATTACCGGAGTAGAACAATGGGAAGATACTGCTCCACTGATCATTCCTGCAAACAGCGCGCCCAGATACCCCTTTTTACTAACTTTAGGGCCACAATGGCATTTCCCATGATTTTCCTCACAATCTACAGGATGATGATGATCTTCCTCATGATGATGGTGATGGTCATGGCACTCACATCCGTGTCCTTCATGCTCTTCCCCCTCGCCGTGATCATGGGGATGATTTGGAATCACATGAATCACATCCCAGATCTGAAGAGCCATCAAAATCATGATCACTCCCAGGAATACAAACCACCAGGTACCGATTTTATGCATGAAATGTCCTAAAACTGAAGCCACGGACCCAAATGCCAGAAATGTTACCGCCAGTCCCAGCGCCATGGTAAGGGACAGGCGAAATGCCTTTTTCGTATCTTTTCTTGCCGATCCGCCGATATATGCGATTACCATAGGCACACTGGACAAAGAGCAGGGGGTAAATGAGGTAAGAACCCCTGCCAGTAAGGCCAACAACGGAGCCACCCACATATATTTCTGAATCATTTCTGCTAATATATTTAACCATTCTGTCATAAACATTCTCCTTCTTTCTCTTCATTTTTCATGAACATATGAACTATTGTTCATTTCCTCACAAAAAACAGACAAGGGGTCTGCCGGAATAATTTCCGGTCAGAACCCCTTTATCACCTTGTTATTTTTTAATTATCTTCTTCCTGCATCAGATATACCTGACGTTTTCTTGCCATCTCATCGCTGGCCAGATATTCGTCATAGGTAGTGATCTTATCGATCAGAGAACCGTTTGGCATAATTTCCATAATACGATTTGCTGTAGTCTCCACAAACTGATGGTCATGAGATGCGAACAAAAGCACACCTGGGAATTTGATCAGACCATTATTCAAAGCTGTGATAGATTCCATATCCAAATGGTTGGTCGGCTCATCCAAAAGCAAAATATTTGCTCCTGAAATCATCATTTTAGATAACAGACAACGAACTTTCTCTCCACCGGAAAGTACTTTTACTTTTTTCACTCCGTCATCTCCGGCAAATAACATTCTTCCCAGGAAACCACGAACGTAAGTAACGTCTTTAATCTCTGAATACTGAGTCAGCCAGTCTACGATAGTCAGCTCATTATTAAATTCCTCTGTACTGTCCTTAGGGAAATAAGCCTGAGAGGTGGTGACACCCCATTTATAATATCCTTCATCCGGCTCCATCTCACCCATAAGGATCTTAAACAGTGTTGTTTTTGCCAGTTCGTTTCCACCTACAAAAGCTACTTTATCTTCTCTTCCCAAAGTAAAGGTAAGATTATCCAGAACCTTCACACCATCAATCGTTTTGGACAGATTTTCTACCATGAGAACTTCATTTCCGATATCACGATTTGGACGGAAATCAATGTAAGGGTACTTTCTGCTGGATGGACGAATCTCTTCCAACTGAATCTTCTCCAAAGCTTTCTTACGGGAAGTTGCCTGCTTGGATTTTGATGCATTGGCGCTGAATCGGGAAATAAATTCCTGCAGCTCCTTAATCTTTTCTTCTTTCTTCTTGTTTGCTTCCTTCATCTGTTTTACCAGCAACTGACTGGATTCAAACCAGAAGTCATAGTTTCCTGCATACAACTGAATCTTACCGTAGTCAATATCTGCCGTATGAGTACAAACTTTATTCAGGAAATAACGGTCATGGGATACCACGATTACGGTATTTTCAAAATTAATCAAAAACTCTTCCAACCATGCAATCGCATCCAGATCCAAGTGGTTGGTCGGCTCGTCCAAAAGCAGGATATCCGGATTACCAAACAATGCCTGAGCCAGAAGTACTTTCACTTTCTCACTACCATTCAGATCAGACATCTGTGCGTAATGCATATCTGTCGGAATACCCAGACCATTCAAAAGCTGTTCTGCATCGGACTCTGCATTCCATCCATCCATCTCTGCGAATTCAGCTTCCAGTTCACTGGCACGAATACCATCTTCTTCTGTAAAATCTTCTTTTGCGTAAATTGTCTCCTTTTCTTTCATGATCTCATAGAGACGGGCATTTCCCATAATTACGGTATCCAATACAGAAAATGCATCATATTTGAAATGATCCTGCTGCAGGAAAGACAATCTCTGTCCTGGAGTAATAGTAATATCTCCATGCGTAGTTTCCAACTGACCGGACAGGATTTTCAAAAAAGTAGATTTTCCTGCTCCGTTAGCGCCAATCAGACCATAGCAGTTGCCTTCTGTAAATTTAATATTTACATCTTCAAATAAAGCTTTTTTTCCAATTCTTAACGTTACATTATTTGCTGCAATCATGTTATCAATCCTCTTCTTTTTTGTGAGTGCTGTTTCCCATACGAAAACCGGTGGACTTTTCAGACCGCCGGCTTTTATCCTTTGCTAAAACCGCTACTGTTCACAGTAACATAAAATCTTTTGCATCTGTCAACGAAAAAACAGATACAATCGCTTACTATTGTACATGAAAATTTAGGATTTGCAAGAGGTAAATCAAATTTTTTACATTTCTTCACCATAACCATTCACTAATTTGCAGGCTTTTCTGGACAAGCCCGATATTTTTGCTATAATACATATATTTATAATGTTTTTACAGAAAGGACGGTACTCTTATGAAAACAATTGGAATCATATGCGCCAGCGACACAGAACTGTAACCATTTTTATCTTACCTGGAAAATCCCATAATTACAGAAAAGGCTATGTTGAAATTCCACTCTGGTCAGTTTCACAACCTGCAGATTATTGCTGTATACAGCGGAGTCTGTAAAGTAAATGCTGCCATAGCCGCCCAGGTTTTGATCGACACCTTCCATGCAGATGCTATTTTCAACGGAGGAACAGCCGGCGGTATGGATAAAAACATCCAGCTTCTCGACACTGTTATTTCTGACAAGATTATTTATCATGATGTGGCAGAAGGGATACTGACCGAATTTCATCCCTGGTTGGAAAACAACTATTTTGAAGCAGACAAAAATCTTCTGGAAGCTGCAAAAAAATATCAGCTTACTTCCCACTACCCCATACATTTTGGTACTATGGTCACCGGAGAACAATTTATTGTGGACGAACAGCGAGACAGCATCAACCAGCGGTTCGCTCCTCTTTGTGTAGATATGGAAACTGCCAGTATGGCTCATGTCTGCCATGTAAATAAAGTTCCTTTCCTTAGCGTGCGGAGTATCACCGACACCGCTGATCATAAAGGAGAAGAAAACTTTTCCAAAAACTGCCGAACCGCTTCTCGCCATTCTGCAGAAATTGTTATGGGAATTCTGGAACAATTGTCCTGCTAATATGCAGTGAAAATATGCAAGTTCAAACAGCTCATATGTAGCGAAAATCCGCAAGTTCAAACATCTCATATGCAGCGAAAATATGCGAACTCAAACATCTCATCCGGGGAAAATGGGTATATGGAAAATGAATACTTGGTATATGCCCAAAAGCAAAGGAAAATGTACAGTATTTTTCTGTGTTTTGGGCATATAGCAAGTGAACGAGTGAAATTAATCCCGTGAAATTCATATTTTGTGGGCGTATGAGAAACTTACAAAGCCTATATACCCAATAGAGAGACTACACAGAAAATAAAACAGAAAAATTGGGCATAAGCCGTGGACGATAACCGTAAATGCCCAAAACCTGCCAAACGAAAACCAAGGAGGTTTCTTTTCTCTATGAATATAACAACAGAACTTGTAAAACAATTGATCAAAGAACAATTTCCCCAATGGAAGGAACTGGATATCCGTCCCGTTGCCAAAAGCGGGCATGACAATCGCACCTTCCATCTGGGCGATACAATGGCTGTACGTCTTCCCAGCGGAAGGGATTACGCTGCCCAGTCTGCCAAGGAAATACAATGGCTTCCCTATTTACAGGAACATCTGGACTATCCCATTTCCAAACCTGTCACCGCCGGAAAACCCACAAACTACTACCCCTTTCCCTGGTCTGTAAATCTATGGCTGGAAGGGAATACTCTCTTAGAAGAAGACTCCCTTGACAAAGAGCAATTTGCCCAAGATCTTTCCAATGCGCTGAAAAAATTACAGTCCATTGACTGCAGCAAGGGCCCTCAAGGCGGACTCCATAACTTTTACCGCGGCTGTGATCTGAAAATCTACCATAAAGAAACCGTAAATGCAATCTGTCAGTTATCAGATATTTTACCGGCTTCTGAGCTTTCTAAAATCTGGGACAGATGCATTTCCAGCATTTACCAGGATCATGCGGTGTGGGTTCACGGAGATATTGCTCCTGGTAATATTCTACTTCAAAATCATCATTTTTATGGTTTGATTGACTTTGGCGTTATGGGAACAGGAGATCCCGCCTGCGATTACGCAATGGCATGGACCTATTTTGATAAACAATCCCGTAAAATATTCTTAGATGGGTTGAAAGAAGACATGATTGATCGTGCCAAAGGCTGGGCTTTATGGAAAGCCCTGATTACATACAGAGATGAAAATCCCGTTTCCCGGGAAAATGCTCACTTTACAATAAGTGAAATCTTGTTGGAGGAAACGCAAAACTAAACTTACTTCTTGCGCCGTCCCTTGCAATTCATTGGGGACGGCGCTTTGCATTATACACTTTGAATTTTAAAGAATATTTGCGGATTATTCATACGGATAACTATGTTCTGCCTTTGATTCAAATTCTTTGATACTCATGATTCTCATATTTTTATCAAATTCAATAATAGATACCCCATCAAATCCCCCTATCTCATTATTATATTCACACTCGAAATACCATTCTACAACTGTAACTAAATTTTGATGAATAAATCTTTTAATTTCCCATCGCAATACTGTTCCACATTTATTCCAATCAATAAACCACTTTAGGATTTGTGATAATCCACGATATTCCGGTCCATAACATTCGTTATATAAAACATCATCTGTAAAAATATATTTTAATGGTTCAATATTTTTATCCAACCAAGCTTGAAAATATTCTCTAACAACCTCTTCTTGTTTCATAGTCCCATCCTCCTGCTCTCGTTAAATTTAGCTTTTCCTTTATATTACACTTACTCTTATATATCTTCCTTTGATTTGGCTAATGACCTCTGAACCATCCGGATATCTCTTCTTTAATTTATCATGATTTTATTTACTTCATCCACATATTCTTTACTTCTGGCAGTAAGTTCTACCCATGCTGGCCGGAATCCACATTTGATCGCATTGCGAACAGATTTGATATTAGACCATGCGGCACAGTAAAACGGTACTTTCCCCAGTTTAAAAGTCTCTATGGCAAGTCTGCTTGTGAGTGCGGAAGCAATTCCCTGTTGCCTGTAGTCTGGAAGTACATCTACTCCAATCTGATACATACTTTCACAGTCAGCGGAACATCCTGCCAAACCTACCAGTTTTCCCTGGTCAAACGCACCCACCGCCAGTTTATCCAGATATTTTCTCTCCTTACACAAAGCATTTCCCCACTGTTGTGTGTAATAAGGCTCAAAATCCTGCGGAAATAAAACCTTTAACTCATAATCGCAGGGAAGTTCTTTCATTTTATCTACATCAGGTAAGAAATACTCTGCCATATAACATATTTTATATCCGAATTCTGTCAGCCTTTCATGGAGAGCAATAACATTGGGTGACTCAAAGCAATGCTCCACAGGATATTTATTTATGTACCATTCCACACATTCTTTCATTCTCGGACTGACCTGAGCCACAATATTACTTCCATAGGATACCAGATCACACTCAAAAGGCAGAGGCAAATAGGCCCTTGCCTTTTCATTTTTCTTAGAAATAACCACCTTATTTTCTGTGGACAAAAAATCTTCTGCTTTACAGTTACAATCATATGCTGACTGCTGCAAGGCAATTTGAAATATTTCCTGATTTGTCATTTTCATCTACTTTCTCTTTTCTTATTTTCTTAATATTTTTTTCAGATCCTTCCCCTTTGCAAGTTCATCCACCAGTTTATCCAGATACCGGATTTTCTTCATCAGGGGATCTTCGATTTCCTGTATCCTGACACCACAGATACTGCCTGTAATTTTTTCACAATTGGGATTCATCTGGGGAGCTTCTTCAAAAAACTGTCCGTATGACACATTTTCAGAAATTCTCTGTTCCAGTTCTTTCTGAGTATAGCCGGTAAGCCAGCAAGTCACCGTATCTACTTCCTGTTTTGTACGACCTTTTCTCTCCGCTTTTGCAACCAGGAGAGGATATACTTTTCCCACACTCATGGCAAATACTTTTTCATTTTCCATTTTCATTTTCTCCTACTTGTTTTATATCCACCATTTCGGTGTCAGTTCACCCAGAGTTACAATCTCCTTTTTTTGCCAATCCAACATAATTTCAACAGTATGATAATTCTCCGGCATAAGCTGTGTCATCAGTTCCCGGCACGCTCCGCATGGAGGCATTGCCTTTCCCTCCCAGTTAATGGCAATTACCTTTTTGATTTCATTTTCGCCATTGGTAAGCATATTAAAAATTGCATTGCGCTCTGCGCAGATACCAAGGGTACAGGCGCTGTCCACACAAATACCTGTATATATTTTTCCGGAAATTGTTTCTATTGCAGCAGCAACACCGCCAACTTCCATCCATTCCGAAACCTTCCACGGGTGTAACACTTTTCCTGCTTCTTCATATAAACGAGTCCATACAGGATCCAAATTTTCTTCTTTTATGATTGCCATTCTCATTCTCCTTCTTTACTTACAAAACCATTACCAGAGTTCCCGCTCCAATCAGTACACAACCAATCAGGGATTTTACCGTAAATTGCTCGTGCAAAAAAACAAATGCCAAAATCAATGTAATCACCACACTGAGCTTATCGACAGGAACAACCTTGGAGGCTTCTCCTATCTGTAATGCCCGGTAATAACAAAGCCAGGAGGCTCCCGTTGCCAGACCGGATAAAATCAAAAATATCCAGCTTTTTCTGCTTATCTGGGAAATCCCACTCTGCACATTTGTGAGAAAAACCATTCCCCACGCCATCACCACTACCACAACCGTTCGAATTGCGGTAGCAAGATTAGAATTTACTCCTTCTATTCCGATTTTTGCCAATATAGACGTCAGCGCCGCAAAAATCGCCGATAGCAATGCAAATACAAACCACATAGCGTTCATCCTCCTTTTTCCCATTTCTCAATCTGTATTCCATGCTTCCTGCTGCCAGTAACAGCTAATCCACAGTATGGCCAAAAATCACCACACCCCCTGAAAAAAACCCTTCAGAAAATGCCTGTATTCCGGATGATCCTCCGCCTCCCGATACTCATCTCTAATTGTTTTCCGATTCCATTCCCGCATTTTCTCAGGCATATCTTTATACCTCATAATTCTGATAAGTTTCTTTCGCTCCGCTTCCAAAATAGCTTCGTAAGCATCCGGGATAAATTCCACCCCGGTTACTTGCACTGGAATATTACTGGTAACTGCATCCGGTATTTGAATAGGAAAATCTGATTCCTCAATATTTTCTGCGGTATAAATATATCCTGCCACTCCTTTATAAGTTGTTTTCAAAGCATCAGGATAATACTCCTCCAATCGTATTATTCCATCGCTGTCAAATCCATACGGTCCCCACTTTTTCCATGTTCCTGTATAAGCAAAACCTGTTTCCTTACAATATTTTTCAACGGCATTACTTAAATAAACCAACACATTTTCCCGCTTTTTTGAAAAATAAATCAATGGTATTCCATGATTGGAAATTCTTGGTTGCAATTCTGATATGTTTCCAATTGCAGACGCATGATAATACATATAAATTCCTCCCTTTAGTTGTATAAAACATCATTTTTGAAAATACTCACCACTTTTTGCCC
>DETV01000110.1:0-19530 GCA_002361775.1 Eubacterium sp. UBA3279 | reverse complement strand
AAAATACTCACCACTTTTTGCCCCCAAAAAGTGGTGAGTATTTTCAAGTTTTCCTATTTATATATACTTTCTTATCTATATATCTCTTTACAAGATATATTCCATCTGCCTTTTCTTGGTTTTCATTCCCATTTTTTCATAAAATTTCTCTGCAGAAGTATTTCCATTCCATACATTCAATGTCACTTCGTAACATCCCATTTTCTTTGCTTCCTGTTTTACATATTCAAATATACGCTCACCTATATGCTGTCCTCTCGCCTGTTTATCTACGCACAAATCATCTATAAAAAGTGACTTGAAATGCACCATATTATTTGAAAGCGGCTGTTCCTTCAATTGACAAAATGCATACCCTAGGCACACATCATCCTCATTCACAGCCACATATATTGGATTTTTTTCACTTTTCAAAAGCTCTGTCAATTCGCTGACCGTATATTTTGTCGTGCCGGGAATAAAAATATCAGGCCTTATCTCTGCATGAATTTGTAATACCTGCCCTAACAACTCAATAATTCCAGGAATATCTTTTTCCTCTGCTTTTCTAATGTCCATTTTATAATTCTCCCATTCAAATACTTCAATCTGCAGTATACGTATTCCTTTGCATTTTATCTTATCATGAATATAATAGTTAATCAAGCTTTACTGCTATGCAGAAATACCGCTTTCAACACATAAAAAGGTGATCACTCCTTTTTCATTTTCCTTTTACAATTAATGCTTTGTAATACTATCCTATAAGTTTGTAACTGTAACATCCGCATTCTTTCTTAATATGATGCACACCTACAGCTATGAAAATGGCGTTCAATCCGGTGCAGAATATCGAATAGAAAAATCAGATCGAACACCGGAGGTCTATGTCATTTCCTGCAATGATCAGGGAATACTGGAAAGTGAGGAATAACTCAACTTTAACTTTAGACAAGAACAGAGGACTTGCAAGGTTTCTGACCTTACAAGTCCTCTGTTATAGTTTCAAATATCCATACTTCGTTGTCTAATATTGTTCCAAAAGACAATTTATATCATACTTTTTGTACTACCATTTCTACGATACTGCCGATATTTCACATCATTTTACGATACTTTGACTTTTCAACAACTTCCTTAAACACCCCATTAAAACGGTGTCCCATCCAGATCATACGGCGTACACTGGTACACGTAATAATTCAGCCAGTTGGTATACAGGTTATTTGCATGGGCTCTCCACAGTAACAATGGTCTGTTCTCCGGATCATTTTCCGGATAATAGTCTTTGGGAAGCTGAATATCCAGACCTTTCCCTTTATCTCGCTTGTATTCCCCATCCAGAGTTACCCGGTCATATTCCGGATGTCCCATCACAAATATCTGTCTTCCATCCATCGCCATACACAAAAACACACCTGCTTCCGGTGATTCTGCCAACACTGTCAAAGCTTCACAATTATGGATATCTTCTGCCGGCACTTCCGTATGGCGGGAATGGGGCGCAAGAAATACATCGTCAAACCCTCTTACCAGAGGAATCTTTCTGTTTTTCACCCGATGCCAGTACAGACCAAACATTTTCTGAGACAGAGGCTTTTTCTGCAATCCATAGTGATAATACAGTCCTGCCTGAGCTCCCCAACACAAATGTATCGTCGATGTCACATGAGTTTTCGTCCACTCCATAATCTCCGTCAATTCTTCCCAATAATCCACTTCTTCAAATTCCATCTGTTCCACCGGCGCTCCGGTAATGATCATTCCATCAAATTTTCTGTGTTTTACCTGATCAAATTCCAGATAAAATTTATTCAGATGGCTGGTAGAAGTGTTTTTTGAAACATGACTTTTGGCAGCCATAAAGGTAACATCCACCTGCAAAGGAGTATTCGAAAGGGAACGCAAAAGCTGCAGCTCTGTCTCCTCCTTCAATGGCATCAGATTCAAAATCAAAATCTGAATAGGACGGATATCCTGATGCATGGCACGACTTTCATCCATCACAAATATATTTTCCTTTTCCAGAATCTCTCTGGCCGGTAAGTCTTTTTGAATTTTAATTGGCATATCTTCTCTCCTCCTGTCTCTACATAATGTTGGGGCGTGTCATAAAGGCATAAAACCACTTATGTACAGGCGCAACGTGGTTTATGATCTTTTGACCCTGGCATCTTCTACATTAATGGTGCAAACAAACGAAGAAATCTTCCATAAAACTTTGTCCAGAGTTTCTCTGATTTCAGTGTTTCCAATGTGATTTCCCGACACTGTTTCAATGTTTCCTGGAAATCCTCCTCAATCTTATCAATTTCTTTTATTTTATACATCATTGCAGCACATTCAAAATGCAGGTACAAACTCCTGTAATCCATATTAATGGTTCCCACCACCGCTTTTGTGTTATCTGAGGTAAATACCTTTGCATGCACAAAACCGGGAACGTACTGATATATCTTTACTCCTGCCCGAATCAACTCAGGATAATACGTTTTTGCCAGAGCAAAAGCATAGGGTTTATCAGGAATATCCGGCATAATGATCGTCACATCTACACCACGTTTTGCAGCATAAGTTAAAGCTGTGATCATTTCATTATCAATGATCAGATATGGTGTCATAATATGTACATAATCTCTGGCCGTATTCAATATATCCATATACACCAGCTCGCCTACATTTTCTTTATCCAGAGGACTGTCTCCATACGGCATTACATATCCGTCTGCCCCTCCGGATATCACCGGCTGATTTACATCCAGATATTTTCCATACTCTTCCTCTTTCGCATCAATATCCCACAACTGGAGAAACATCCATGTAAAACTGCGGACGGCCTCACCCTTGATCATCACCGCCGTATCTTTCCAATGTCCGAATCGTTCTTTCTCATTAATGTATTCATCCGCCAGATTTATTCCGCCGGTGAATGCTGTATGCCCGTCAATAACCACAATTTTTCTGTGGTCTCTATTGTTCTGAGATGTTGACAACGCAGGTTTAATAGGATTAAATACCTTACACTGAATACCTGCCGCTCTCAATTTATCCGGATAATTATGGGGAAGCAGGGCAATTGTACAAGTTCCGTCATACATAAAACGAACCTCTACCCCTTCTTTTACTTTTCGTTCCAGAATTTCCCGGATCGTATTCCACATATGCCCTTCTGCCACAATGAAATACTCCATAAAAATAAACTTTTCTGCTTTTTCCAGTTCTTTCACCAAAGTTTTGAATTTATCTTCTCCCAAAGGAAAATATTTTACAGTGGAATTCTGATACGTTGGAAAACCTCCTTTAGTATACACATAACGGGATAAATTTCCCATCTGACGGTCTTCCTGGTTCAACGAATCTTCCACCTGAGGATCCTGTACCTGATATTTTCTGATTTTTCTGGAAGTGTCACAAATCTTTTTATTCATGATCCGCACACCCAACTGTGTCTCCACAAAAATATACATCAAAACACCGAATACAGGAATCAGCGTGATCGGCACCATCCATGCCAGCTTGAACCCGGGATTACCCGGCCTGTTGATAATAACAATTACCGTAATCGCCGAGAGGATCCCAAAGATTCCATACGCATATACACTATATTCCTTTAATTTTCCAAAAACTACAAACAAAATCCCTATCTGAATCAGAAGCAACAGGAAAATAATACCGGTACGTCCGAACACAACATGGACAATACCCTTTTTACCTTTTTCCACAATCTGCTGGCCTGTTTCAGATTCTCGTATTTCCTGAACTTTTCCCATAATACACCTATTCTCTTCCTGTTAAAATTTCCATAAAACATACACGTTCATTCTAATCAAATTCTTCCGGAATGTCAACGATACCCTGGGGCTTTCTCCCCTTACTGTTCCCGCTGTATTCCCCATTTTAACATGAATTCTTCTTCTGAAATTACCGGAATTCCCAATTCTCTGGCTTTTTTATTTTTTGAAGAATTAGAAGTGGTATCATTATTAATCAAATATGAGGTTTTTGATGTAACACTTCCCGTAACCTTTCCACCTCTCTTTTCAATCTCTGCTTTCACCTGATTACGATTGGCAAAATACTCCACACTGCCGGTGATCACAAAATTCAACCCTTCCATGTTCTGCTCTGTATCCGTTTTGGGCGCTTCCGCCAGTTCCAAATGGGACAACAGATGGTCAAACTTCTCCTGTCTTCCTGCTTTTGCAAAATATTCCACAAAGCTTTTTGCAATCACCGGACCAATACCATCAATGGATGCCAGTTCTTCTTCCGTCAGATGACGGATTTTCTCCACATCGTATCCAAATTTCCTGCAGATCACCTTTGCATTTGCCAGCCCGATATTGGGAATTCCCAGTGCATAAATCACCCGGGGAAGCTCTGTTTTCCTTGCTTTCTCCAAACTCTCTGACAAATTCTGAAAAGATTTTTCTCCAAATCCTTCCATAGTGATAATTTCCTCTTTATACTTCCCGATTTCAAAAATATCTCCCAGATTATGGATAAATCCTTTTCCAATGAATTTTTCCAAAGTAGCTTCTGACAGCCCGTCAATATTCATGGCATCCCGGCTGACAAAAAGTGTAAAACCTTTGATTGCCTTTGCCGGACAGTCCTGATTTCTGCAATACAGCGCTTCCACATCATTTACCGTCTCAATCCGGGCAGGACCTCCACAGGCCGGGCAGCACTGCGGAATATCTTTCACTCCGCTTCTGGTAAGATTCTCGCCGATCTGAGGAATGATCATATTCGCTTTATAAACCCGGATACGATCTCCCAGTCCCAATTCCAGTTTTCTCATAATACTGATATTATGAACGCTGGCTCTGCTGACTGTAGTTCCCTCCAGTTCCACCGGTGCGAAAATTGCCACCGGATTGATCAGTCCGGTTCTGGATGGGCTCCACTCGATTTCTTCCAGTGTGGTTTCTGCCATCTCATCTGCCCACTTAAACGCATACGCATTTCTGGGGAACTTTGCAGTCCTCCCCAGAGACTCCCCATAAGCAATATCATCATACAAAGCTACCAGCCCATCGGAAGGAAAATCATTCTTCTGTACCTGTCCGGAAAAATATTCCATGGCATCATCCAGAGTATCTTCTGTAACCATCCGATACTCCACCACCTCAAATCCCTGTTCTCTCAGCCACTCCATCTTTCTTCTGTTCGAATTTTCAAAATCCACCTGCTCCGCTTTTACCAGTGCAAAAGCATAAAATCTCACATGGCGATTTGCAGTGATCTGGTTATTCAACTGACGGACAGAACCGCTGCACAAATTTCTCGGGTTTTTATATTTTGCATCCACATCTTCAATCTGCCGATTGATCCGCTCAAATTCCGAATAGGTAATAATCGCTTCTCCCCGAAGGATCAATTCTCCCTTATAGGGAATTTTTAAAGGAATATTATCAAACACTCTGGCGTTATTGGTAACAACCTCTCCAATCACACCATTTCCTCTGGTAACCGCCTTGTAAAGTTCTCCCTCCCGATAAGTAAGTACAATCGTCAACCCGTCCATTTTCCAGGAAAGAAGAGTGGGGCGATCTCCAACAAACGCCCGAAGCGTTTCTCTGTCTTTTGTCTTATCAAGAGATAACATGGGAGCTTCGTGGGTCTCTTTGGGAAGTTCATCCACAGCCTCATATCCCACAGAAACTGTAGGACTTCCGGTAAGCACTGTCTGGGTTTCTTCTTCCAGCCTTACCAGCTCATCATAGAGTTCATCATATTCCCGGTTACTCATAATCTCCCTGTCTTCCTGGTAATATGCCTGAGAAGCTTTCTGTAAAAGAGGAACCAACTCCTTCATCCGTTCTATTTTTTCTGCCTGTCTTCCTGTACTCATACATTACCTCCCTGTTGCTTTCTTTCCTTACGTTCTTTTACTGACAAAGAAGAAGAATCAGTCAACATATTTAACAGTTCTTCCTTCTCTCTTCCCTGAACCTTCCGGTAAGATCCCTCTTTTAGATTCCCCAGTCTGATATTCATGATTCTCACCCGTTTTAAAGTAACAACCCTGTAGCCCAGTGTTTCACACATTCTCCGTATCTGACGGTTTAATCCCTGTGTTAAAACAATCTGAAATGTGGTATCATTTATTTTTTTCACCTGACACGGTCTTGTCACCGTGTCCAAAATCGGCACACCGGATGCCATTTTCCTGCAAAATTCCTGATTGATCGGACGATTCACCTGAACAATATATTCTTTTTCATGATAATTCCCCGCTCGCATGATTTTATTCACCAGCTCGCCGTCATTGGTCATCAAAAGTAAACCTGTAGAATCTTTATCCAATCGCCCCACCGGAAAAATCCGAAGAGGATACTTCAGAAAATCAATCACATTATTCTTTTCTCTTTTTTCAGCCGTACAGACAATTCCCGCCGGTTTATGAAAAGCCAAAAGAACTTTTTCTTCCTGTCGTTTTACTTCTTTCCCCCGAAGACAAACCCTGGCACCGGGATCTATTTTCATACCCAATACGGCTTTCTCTCCATTTACCGTTATCAGTCCTTTTTCCGTCAGACGGTCTGCCTCTCTGCGAGAACACACCCCGTTGTCACTGAGATATTTATTCAAACGTATCTGTTCCATCTCGTCTCTTTTTCCTCCAGATAGATGTTTTTCTTTTTCATTGGCAACAAATAGTATCCGTTCAGCTTGCACTCTTTGTAAACCCGTACACCGTATGGCTGAACTGTGATAACAAATAAGGGATGCTGCATTGATTACCATCTCATCAATTCCTGCAACATCCCCTTATACTCCTGCAATTTTGCAAACTGAATATCTGCGAAAATCACTTATTTTTACTGAAATAAATCACCTCGGACATAACCTGTCTGCCCGTCAAATTCGATCTGAATCCAGTCTCCCTCTTCTCCGGTCTTCTTTACTTCCTGACCGCCTATCAGTTCTCCGACCTTTTCGGATTCAGCAGACGCCTCTGCCCGCACATTACAATTGGATTTCACCTTAATGGTAGCGCCAATCTCCGCTTCCATGGCCGCTGAACCTTCCACACCCAATTCTGACAGATAACTGCTTAAAGCTTCATCTGCTGCCAGTGCATCGTCATACTCTTTCTGCTTTGCAGCGATCAGTTCCTGGGTATCTTCCTGATTCGTCATATCTGACATCCAGTTTTGCTGCTCTTCATTGGGCTCTGCTACAATATACAGACTTCCATCTTCCCCCGTCTCCACATACAGACAGCTTAAACCGGGAAGAACTGTATCATACCCTGTATATTTGTGACCATAGCAGGCAAATACCACATAGCTTCCTTCTGTCAGTCCCTGCCTGGTATATACTTCCACATTACTATATCCTTCAATATAATGGGAATTGAGAATTGATTTTTCTTCTGTAGGATCCAACTGATCCACCAATTTCTTCAATCCATCCACATCCTTATTTCCCAATGCAGTATAATAATTCTGCATCAGCGTATTGACCGTAGGATAAGCATTCTTTTCAAGCACATTCTTGGTCTCTTCTTCTGAAGCAGGTTCCTGAGTAGGTTCCACAGCTTCCGGAGCCTGTTCCTCCGGAGTCGGGCTGTTATCTTCTTCTGGTTCTTTATCCTTCTCTTCTCCTGTATCCTTCTGCTGCTCTGTCACCTTCTGGTTATCCTTTTCATCATCTCCGAAGGCAGAAGACAAAAAACGAATTCCAAAAAACAATATCACCAAAACCGCTATAATAGCTAACCCCAACAGAATATATCTCAGGTTATCTGAAAGCCACTCTCTAAAATCATCCATATGTATCTCTCCTTTACCGGGCAATCTGAAGTAAACGGTAATAGAAAAACGCATCTGGAGGGATTCGAACCCCCGACACATGGTACCGGAAACCATTGCTCTATCCCCTGAGCTACAGATGCGTACTTGTGAGACCTCTGCTCACTCAGTTCACTATACCATATCTCAGAGATTTTGTAAAGAGAAAGCTTAAATTTTCATAACTATCTATTAAATATGTATTTTTTTATCTTTTTTCAGATAATAATACGCCTGATCTGCCAACACATCTCCTGGCTCCACATGTTCTTCATTGATTTCCGTCACCATGGAAACCAATTCCTCCTGCGTATAATTCCCCCGTTCCGGAACCAGAATACACTCATGAACACTGCTTGGCAAAATATAAAAATGATCTCCCAAAATACTTTCCGCCAACTCCAACATTCCCGGATAAAAAATAACCCCTGCTCCAAACATTTTTTGTTTATTGGTAAGAACATACATCGGCAGGGAATCCTCTTCCAGGATATCACTGAATTCCTCTTCTTCTATATGCACAATCTCATCCATGGTGATAAACTCTGCCGGTTTATTCAGACAGGTATATTTTTTCGCATTCATCTCCAATTCCTCCTGAGAAATATTCCACATCTTCAAATGACTGTTTCTTATGGTCACTGTTGACGGAAACTGACTGTCTTCCATCTCATAATAAAACACCATGGCCAGATCCAAAATCCTCTTATATGGAACATCCTTCAATTGTTCCCGATTTCTCTCATAATTAATCACCTTATAGTAAATGTGATTCTTCATCTTATCATAATTCTGAAATATTTCCTGAGTCAGACGAACCCGGGGTTCACACTGGGTACAGCTCCAAAGAATCTTTTCCACAATCTGTTCCATGGTGACACCTTTTCTCCAAAACTCAAAATACTCCTGTATATAAATAATAGGAGAAATATTTTCCTCTTTTTTTTCAATCACAATAGCCTCCCACATAATTCCATTATTTTTAGGAATCTGTCGAAAGGAAAGCTTCACCTCCCGTTCCATTTTTTCACTTAAAACTTCCATTAAATCTCTTTTAAATTCTTGATAATCCAAACTTTCAATCTCCTTTAAAATTTATCGTCTGGATATTTCATGGGGAAAATTGCACGAATGTGCGGAAAATAGAATGAAGCTATCTGCTTCCTGTTTATCATACTACACTTCTCAAATGAATACAAATAAACTTTCCTTGAACTTTATAAAAAAAACGGAACCGCCAATTCTATGGCAATTCCGTTTTACTCTCAGACTTATACTCTGGACAAATATTCTCCAGTTCTTGTATCAATCTTAATCTTATCTCCCTGCTCTACAAACAGAGGTACATTTACCTGTGCGCCTGTTTCTACAATGGCAGGTTTTGTTGCGCCCTGAGCAGTATCACCTTTGAAACCTGGTTCTGTCTCAGTGATCTCCAGTTCAACAAACAGAGGCGCTTCAATAGCGAACACACTTCCGTTATAAGAACAAATTTTAACAACTTCATTCTCTTTTACGAATTTCAAAGAATCGCCTACAGTAGTTTTATCTACAGCAATCTGATCATATGTTTCCATGTTCATAAAGTTGAACAGGTCTCCATCTGCATACAGATACTGCATGTCTACTCTGTCGATACGAGCCTGTGGGAATTTTTCAGTAGGTCTGAAAGTTTTTTCAACCACACCGCCGTTAATTACATTTTTTAATTTTGTTCTGACAAAGGCTGCTCCTTTACCAGGTTTTACATGCTGAAATTCGATAATCTGAACTACGTTGCCATCGATTTCCAATGTGATGCCATTTCTGAAATCTCCTGCTGAAATCATATAGATATTCCTCCTTATTATAACAATAGCTAGGCTATGTTATATTTTATAATAACCGCAGGGATTTTTCAACTGTTTCTTTGCTTCTTATAAAAATAAAGTACAATTTTCTCCAAATAACGCTTCAAAACGATCTGAATCTCTTCTTTCGGATGAATCGGTTTTACCAGAATATTGCTCATCCCACACCGTTTCGCACCATAAACGTCTGTAAATAACTGATCTCCCACAAACATAGTATTAGAAAGATCCGTATGCATCAGTTCCATGGCTCTCAGGTAATTTTTTCTGGAGGGTTTATGGGCATTCTCAATAAAATGCACCTGCACATCTGTATTGAACATGGTCACTCTTTCAATCTGGTTATTGGATAAAAGGCAACAGGAAAATCCCAGTTTTTTCAAATGGGCAAACAATTGTTTTGCTCTTTCATCCGCCGGAGCGCCATGGGGTACCAGCGTATTGTCAATATCAAAAATCAGACCACGATAACCTTTTTTATACAATTCATCAAAATCTATCTCATAGGTGGAATCCATCCAGGTATCCGGATAAAACCTTTCAAACAGCATCTTCTGTTCTCCTTCCTCTAGTCCCGTGTAAGGAACCACTTCATCCTTTCAAATTCTTCTTCCATCAGATCATAGCCATGCTGATAAAATGCTTCCAGTTTTTCTGTATCTCTTTCCAGCCTGGCCACCGGCTCCATCTCGGGACGAATAACAAATATTTTCTCTTCCTTTTCCCATTTTTCAATGTAATCCATGATCCGATTGTAGGATCTTGCCCGGTTTTCCATACATTTTACCAGATTGGGATAAGTTTTTCCATAGGCTGCCTGATAAAACCCATTGGCGCCTTTTCCTTTTTTCTTTCTGTATCCTTTATTCCTGGTCAGTACCACCACGTTTCGATTATGTCCTGTTTTCAGAGAATGAATCAATGGAACAGAATCTGCCACTCCTCCATCCAGGTAAGGATTTCCATCCACCGTTACGATCTTGGTCACCAGCGGCATACTGCTGGATGCCCTGCAAATATTCATCAGTCTCCTGGGATTGGAATGTTCGCTGAGGTATTCTGCTTTTCCGGTGATACAGTTGGTCACCACCATCTCACACTGCATGGTTGACTGGAAATAGGTTTCAAAATCAAAAGGATAAATCTCTTCCGGATATTTTTGAAATACCATATCCATATCCAGCAGCGTATGGGTTTTTAAAGTGTTTTTCAAACTCACATAGCTGTTTTCCTTCTCTGTGACAATGGTACACTTTTTCATACGGCCCTTCTGATGGGACAAATATCCTGTGGCATTGCAGGCTCCCGCGGAAGTTCCCACCACATACGGAAAATAAAAATCTTTTTCCATTAAAAAGTCAAGAACTCCTGCCGTAAATATTCCTCTGTTTGCTCCACCTTCCAGTACCAGTCCTGCACGTTTCATATTCCTTCTCTTCCTTTTCTGTCTGCTAACTGCTTCTGAATCCGCAGTTATTTCAGTTATTACTGTCTTTTGTAAAATAATACCAACCTGTTTACCGCTGATCCAGAGGAATGTATTTTTCCTCTGCTTTTACATTCATATAAGCAGGACGGATAATCTTATCCATATTGATCAGCTCTTCCATACGATGAGCGCTCCAACCCACAATACGGGCAATAGCGAACATTGGTGTAAACAACTCTGTGGGCAGATCCAGCATACTATATACAAATCCGCTGTAGAAATCCACATTGGCGCTTACGCCTTTGTAAATATGACGCTCTTCTCCGATAATCTTCGGCGCCAGGCGTTCCACCATATTGTACAATGCAAAATCTTTATCTCGTCCTTTTTCATGTGCCAACTGCTGTACAAAACCTTTAAAAATCTCTGCACGGGGATCGGAAATGGAATATACTGCATGACCCATTCCATAGATCAGCCCCTTCTTATCAAATGCTTCTCTATGAAGCAGACGACGAAGGTAATTGCCCACTTCCTCTTCATCTGTCCAGTCTTTTACCTCTTTTCTCATATCATCAAACATCTTGACAACTTTGATGTTGGCTCCACCGTGTTTCGGTCCTTTCAAAGAACCTAAAGCAGCCGCAATGGCAGAATAGGTATCTGTGCCGGAAGAAGTTACCACATGAGTAGTAAATGTGGAGTTGTTACCGCCGCCATGCTCCATATGAAGTACAAGGGCGATATCAAGAATCTCTGCTTCTAACTGTGTATATTTTTTATCCGGTCTCAGCATCCGCAGAATATTTTCAGCCACGGAAAGTTTGGGATCCGGATGGTGAATATATAAACTTTTTCCTTTAATGTAGTGATTATATGCATGATATCCATACACAGACAACATGGGGAATACACTGATCAGATTCAGACACTGGCGAAGTACGTTAGGCAAAGAGGTATCGTCTGCATTGTCATCATACGCATACAGGGTAAGAACGCTTCGTGACAGAGTATTCATCATGTCCGGTGTAGGCGCTTTCATGATAACGTCACGGACAAAATTCGTAGGAAGACTTCTCTGATCTGCCAGAAGTTTTCCAAAATCTTTCAGTTCCTCCTCTTTGGGAAGACGGCCAAACAGCAGCAGATATGCTACTTCCTCAAATCCAAATCGCTTTCCTTTCAAAAATCCGCTTACCAGATCATGTATATCGTATCCTCTGTAATATAATCTGCCTTCACAGGGTACGCTTTTCCCATCTATGATATCGGTGGAATGAATGGCAGAAATCTGAGTCAGCCCTGCAAGGACACCTTTACCATTAATATCACGCAATCCACGCTTCACATCGTATTTCCCATAAAGCGAAACATCCATCTTACTATTATCAATACAAATGTCCGTCAGGGCTTCCATCTCCGGTGTTACTTCTAACTTAAAATCTGCCATATTATATTCCTCCTTCTCTATATGCTGCTCTTTTATTGTTCAAAGAACTGCCTGTATTCCTTTTTATGGACTCTGTCATATGGTGAAACTGTACAGTATGAAACAGCCACCATATGATTTATTATACATTTTTATGGCTCTTCTTACAATATTCAAAATCTTAAAAAAAAATGAACACTAAATGAAAAAGAGACTATCTGTAACAGCAATTTGTAATAATTTACTTTCTCAAACTGCTTTTTTGATAGTCTCTTTTCTTATATACTTTATTTTCTTAATGACAATACGTCATTTTCATATTTCTGTACTTCTTTAAACCATTCCTCTCTCACCAGAACACCCTGACTCTCGCAGAAGTAATCCCAAACCGCTCCAAATGGATAGGTCTTTATTTCTTCCTGCAGCACCATTAATTCTGTAAATCTATTCTGATCCTGCATCTCTTTCATCTGTTTATTTGGCAAAAGAAGTGCATACAAAAGGGCTTTTTGCATATTTCTCATACCCACTGTCCAGGCTGAAATCCGGTTAATGCTCGCATCAAAAAAATCCAGCGCCAGAAGCACCCGGTCAAGAGCATCGTTTCTCACGATTTCTTTTGCAATCTCTCTTGTTTCATCATCAAACAGCACTACATGATCACTGTCCCAGCGAACCGGACGGGTTACGTGAAGAGCAATCTTGTCACTGAATAACAGCAAAGATGGAATTTTATCTGAAACCACTTCAGTAGGATGATAATGTCCGTTATCCATCAGACTGAGGATTCCATTTTTTGCCGCATAATTCATAGTAAACTCGCTGGAGCCTACCGTATAAGATTCCATACCGATACCAAATACTTTAGATTCCAGACAAACGAGAACTTTTTCTCTGTCATAATCAATGGATAAAATCTGATCCAGAGAATCTTTAAATCTTGCTCTCGGTCCCAGGCGATCTGCCGGAATATCTTTGTATCCATCTGGAATCCAGATATTCATAACACAGGGCTGTCCCAACTCTTCTGCAAAATACTGGGAAATCCGAATACATGCTTTTCCGTGATTGATCCAAAAACGGCGGATTTCTTCATCCGGGCTGGATAAAGTCAGACCATCTTTTACTTTATCATGAGAGAAGTATGTTGGATTAAAATCTAATCCCAGACCTCTTTCTTTTGCAAATTCCACCCACTTTTTGAAATGTTTCGGCTCCAGTTTATCTCTGTCTGCAAATTCTCCTTCTTCAAAAATTGCATAATTTGCATGAAGATTTAATTTATGTTTGCCGGGAACGAAGCTTAATACTTTATCAATATCTGCCATCAGTTCTTCCGGTGTGCGGGCTTTTCCCGGATAATCTCCGGTTGCCTGAATACCTCCTGTCAAAGGTCCGTCATGATCAAATCCGGTAACATCATCTCCCTGCCAGCAATGCATGGAAATGGGAATATTTTTCAGTGTTTCCAGCGCCTGATCTGTATCAACTCCCAGACCTGCATACATTTCTTTTGCAACTTCATATCTTTCTTTATTCGTCATATTCTTATCCTCCTGAAATTCATTTATTTGTTGTAACAGTCCGGTTTTACAAATGATGGGAACTGTTACATTTATTTATGCGCAATATATCCTGATATCAAAGGACTGATGGATCACATCTCTCGCCTCTTCCACAGAAGAAAATTCTCCTGCGTGAAGCATCTGGGCTGTAAGATTTCCTATGGCTGTCGCTTCCGTAGGGCCGGCATGAACTTCTTTTTTCGTAATGCGGGCTGTCAGTTCATTCAGATATGCAGCATTTGCTCCTCCGCCGATAATATGGATTCTTCCAAATGTCCGCCCTGCCATTTTCTCCAGTTCCTCTGCTGTTTTTCCATAACACTCTGCCAGACTGGTATAAATCACTGTCGCAATTTCTCCCAGGGTTTCCGGTACAGGCTGTCCGCTTTCTCTGCATGCTGCTCTGACTTCTTCCGTCATATTTTCCGGAGCCAGAAAGCGGTCATCATTTACATCCACCCGAGAAGGAAAGTCTTTCGCTTCTTCTGCCATGGCACAGATTTCTCCAAAACCATATGCATCGTCAAATTCATGACGAACCGACTGTATCATCCACAATCCCATAATATTTTTCAGATAGCGGAACCGATACTCATATCCTCCCTCATTTGTAAAATTCAAATTACAGCTTTCCTGGGAACAATCTGCTTCTTTTCTCTCAATTCCCATTAATGACCAGGTTCCTGAACTGATATAAATAAAATCATCATCATTTGCCGGAACTGCCAGCACCGCTGAACCGGTATCATGAGTGGCGGGAACCACCACCTCCAGATTATATCCCACTTCTTTTTGTACTTCCCTGGTCAGTCCTCCCAGATTCGTGCCTGGCATCACAATCTTCTGGAACATTTCCTTTTTATATCCCAAAAGTTCCAGTAATTCATAATCCCAGTCTTTGGTGTCCGGGCTGATCAATTGTCCCGTGGTAGCTTCTGTATATTCGTTTACCTTCTTACCTGTCAGACAGTAATGAAAATAATCCGGAACAAAGAGCAAAGTTTTTGCCTGATCCATATATTCCGGATGCTGCTCTTTTACTGCCATTAACTGATATATGGTATTAAAAATTGCTTTCTGAATCCCGGTTCTCTCATACAGAGCTTCCAGACTTATTTTTTCGTAAACCTTCTCATCCATACCTGTGGTTCGTTTATCCCGGTATCCTACCGCATTTCCCAACATTTTGTCATTCTCGTCCAGGAGAACAAAATCCACTCCCCAGGTATCAATTCCCATACTTACAGGCACTTTACCGATTTCCTTGCATTTTTTCATGCCATTCAGAATTTCCCGGTACAGCCGATCCATTTCCCAGCAACGTTCACCGTCCTTTTTTACCATTCCATTGGAAAAACGGTAAACCTCTTCCAGATGCATCTGTCCGTCTTCCATCCATCCCAGCATATGACGTCCGCTGGATGCACCTATATCCACAGCTAAATAATATTTATTCACGGTTATCCTCCTTACATACGTATTATTTTCTGCTTTCTGTTTTCATTGTACTGAACTTGCCGAAAAAATGAAAGAACCTGATTTGCAAAGGAGAGTGTCCTTATTTGCATATCAGGTTCTTTTATTACTTCTTTTCAAAGAGCATACTGTTTTTAAACCGGTTTACAGATTTATTACTTTTTTAAATCTTTCATATGCCTCATCCCAGGCCTCCACATTCTGCGGCTCATATTCTGCAATCTCAGAGGAGCGGGCGATTAAATCTCTCGCTGTCTGAAGATCATGAATTTCCGGCACATCATTCGCCGCATAAAGCTGCATAACAAGATTACCCAGAACTGTCGCCTCCACCGGACCGGTTACTACCTTACGTCCACAGGCATTAGCTGTAAATTGACAGAGAAGTTTACTCTGGGTACCGCCGCCTACGATATAAATAGTATCGTAGTGTTTTCCGGTACAATGTTCAATTTCTTCCAGAGCAGTACGATATTTGAGAGCCAGACTCTGATCAATACAGCATACAACATCCGCTATGGTTTCCGGTACAGGCTGTCCGCTCTTTTCGCAATATTCACGAATTCTTCTGGGAATATTTCCTGCAGGTACAAATTCCGGCGCATCCGGATCAATGAAATTCTGAAGCGCTGTGACTTCTTTTGCCATAGACTCTAATTCACCAAATCCATATTCCTTTCCTTCCCGGATCCACTGACGGCGGCTTTCCTGAATCAGCCATGTTCCAATAATATTTTTCAGGAAACTGGTCTTATATTCACATCCACCCTCATTGGTAATATTATATTTTTCAGAGTTTTCATCAATGATTGGTGTATCCAGCTCCGTTCCCAGCAAAGACCAGGTTCCGCTGCTGAGGAAAATAAAGTCTTTCTCTTTTGCAGGTACAGCAATCAAAGCGCTCTGAGTATCATGAGAAGCAACAGCCACCACATCTACCTTCGGTACACCCAGTTCTTCACAGATTTCATCGGAAAGCTGTCCGATCACCGTTCCACAGGGTACGATTTCTGTAAGTATATCCTGAGGAATTCCCATCGCTTCCATCACTTCTTTTGACCATGTACGATTTTTTGCATCTAATAACTGGGTGGTAGAAGCTATAGAATATTCCGTACTCTTCACCCCTGTAAGGAAATACGCAAAAAGATCCGGAGTAAGCAGCAATTTATCTGCCCGTTCCAGAACTTCAGGACGTTTCTCCTTCAGCGCCAGAAGCTGGAACACTGTATTCAATTCCATAAACTGCAGACCTGTGATCTCATAGAATTTTTCTTTCGGAAGATATTCAAAACTCTTCTCAATCATCCCTTTTGTTCTGTCATCTCTGTAATGAATCGGATTTTCCAGAAGTTTTCCTTCCTTATCCAACAGGCCAAAATCCACTCCCCAGGTATCAATACCGATACTGTCAAATCCGCCTGCCAGCTTAGCCTTAATGATACCCTGCTTGATTTCATAGAACAAACGAAGGGTATCCCAGTACATTGTTCCGTTTACAATAACCGGATCATTGGAAAAACGATGGATTTCTTCTAATTCCAAAGTTTCTCCGTTATATGTTCCAATCATAGCTCTTCCACTGGATGCTCCAAAATCAAATGCCAATACTCTCTTATTCATCTGTAAAAACTCCTTCTCAACCGTTCTATTCTGGTAAAAAGGAACCGGAACTGTCCCCTGACAGCTCCGGTTCCCTCATAAACATCGTTTCCGATTTGATTATTCGTACAGGTTCTGTGCGATTTCTTCGTCTTTCATGTTTTCAGCAGTATACCACTGGCATCCTGTGTCAACATCTTCTACTGTTTCACCGTTAGCTGCTGCGTACAGAAGTTCAACGATCTTCTCACCCATAGCTACAGGAGCCTGTGTAATAGCGCCAAGGAATGTTCCGTTTTCAACTGCACCCATGATAACTTTACCAGAGTCAAATGCTACACCGATAACCTGATCTTCGCCAGTACCGAATTTCTGAAGTGTTTCATTAGCACTTACCATAGCTTCACCAGAATGCTGGTTAGAACCATAAACAGCGATTGTATCTTCTTTATTCAGGATAGTTTCGCAGTCTGTTTTGGAAAGAGAAGCATCTACAGAAGCAGGAACTGCAACTTCGATCACAACATCAGCGCCGTCTGTTTTTTCTACTTTGGAATCAGTTACATATTTGTCATTTCCTTCAACTGTTACAGTTTTTCCATCTGCCTGAATCAGTTCAGCAATCTTGTCAATAAATCCAAGACCACGGTTAACGATAGATTCAGAAGTAGCATCCTGTCCCAGAACACCAATTCTTACAGAGCCATCTGCATTTGCGATTCTGTCTTTGATTGCTTCATATGTTTTTTCTGCTGCCAAAGCACCTGCTGCATAGTTATCTGTTGCTGCGTTTGCTGCAATAGCGCCTTCCGGAGCGCCTGGAACACCAGAGTCAAATCCGATAATCGGAATATTTGAAGACTGTGCTGTTGCAATAGCATCCAGACAAGCATCTGTAGACAGAGCTGCCAATCCGATAGCGTTTGGTTTTGCATTGATTGCACTTGTCAGCATCTGTACCTGGTCAGCTACGTCAGACTCTGTATTAGGTCCAACAAAGTTAATTGTAACACCCAGTTCTGAAGCTTTGTTTTCTGCACCTTTCAAAACTGCCTGCCAGTAAGCGTGCTGGAAACCTTTGGATACGATTTCAAAGTGCATATCTCCTGCTGGAGCTTCATCTTCTTTTGCCGCATCGTCTGCTGCATCATCTGCAGGCGCTTCATCTTCTTTTGCCGCATCGTCTGTTTTTGCAGTGTCATCTGTCTTAGCTGTGTCTTTCGCATCAGATCCACATCCTGCTGCCATTGTTGCTACCATTGCTGTGCATAATAATACGCTTAAAACTTTTTTCTTCATTTTGAAATCCTCCTTTTTCTATATACATAGCGTCTCGCACTATATATTTCTTTTTGTTTTTCTATTTGTTTTTATTTTTCAATACGTCAATATAAACTGCCAGAATCAGAACAAGTCCTGTAATAATCTGCTGACCGCTGGCCTGGAATCCCACGAAAGGAAGTCCGATTTTCAAAAGTCCCATAACGAACACACCGAGAAGAGTACCGGAAATCGTTCCTGAACCACCGTTCATGGAAGTTCCACCGATAATAGCTCCACAGATTGCATCCATCTCCAGACCTGCTCCACCGCCAGGAGCTACAGATGAGGAAAGAACTCCTGCATAAGCAACTGCTGCCAGACCGGTAAAGATACCGGAGATCACGTATGCCAGCCACTGCCATTTTACTACATTTACACCGGAAAGTCTAAGCGCTTCCTTATTACTTCCTACAGCGATGATGTAACGGCCCGGTCTTGTCTTATTTAATACAATAGACATGATAACAGCCGCTGCCAGAACAAAAATCAATCCGATAGGAATAATTGTTCCTCCCACATTCAGCTTAAACAAGTTACGAAATGCTCCTTCCGGAGTACTGGATGCCGGCCATGCTACAGACAAACCGCCTGTAATCAGAGAACCAAGTCCTCTTGTGATCATCATAGAACAAAGTGTTGCGATAAACGGAGGCAAATTCATAACTGCCACCAGAAATCCATTGAAGAATCCCATCACAATACCGCAAAGAATACATACCAGAAGACCTGCCCAAACCGGAAATCCTTTATGTGCCACTAAAAACGCACCAATCAGTGAGTAACAGAACATTCCGGTACCAATTGACAGATCCACACCGCCTGTAATCAGACAGAATGTAACGCCTATTGCCATAAAGGCAATATAGTAAATCATATCAAGCAAACTCAGCATCGTTGTATACTGACGGAAACTACCGCTGGCAATACTGAAAACCACAAACAGTACAATAACTGCCATCAAAACAACCAATTTCTGAGATCCAATTGCTTTTACCAATGGGTTATTTGTAAAAGCATTTCCTCTCTTATTTTCCTTCGTCATCTTTCTATCTCCTCCTAATCTCTAAGTGTTGCC
>DETV01000039.1:480-3087 GCA_002361775.1 Eubacterium sp. UBA3279 | reverse complement strand
AGAGCAAAGAAAATATAGTAGATGTCTTTTTGAAAAAATATTTACAGGATGGTGTTTTATTTGTTGACGGAATACATGAGGCAATATTAGGGGATAGACTGGTTGAGTTGATCAGCCTTTTTAGTATAAAGTGCAGGGAAAAAGGAATAAAGTTTATCACATGCGGCTACATGGATATAACTACGATATTGAAGGCACAGTGTGGTGTTTCTGATGTGTTTGTATATAACTTACCAAATTTATCTCAATCAGAGGTCAAAGAAATTATGTTCAAGAACGGAATGCCGGAAAATGTGGTTGGCGTTAGAATTGCCAGGTTTTTGTCAGAAGCATTTGGAAATGTTCCGGCACTTGTCATGGAACTGATACATGAATTAAAGGAACGGGATTGGAATACGGATGACTCATATTTTAATGATTTGATAATGGCTAAAGCTGATGGTGTGGAGAAACAGTTAGAACACGTGATTTTTTCAAGAATTGATGATGAGAATGTAAGAATGCTTTTATATAGGCTTGCGGGCGTAGAACATGACATTTTACAGGCTTTGCGGCATATCCTATAATTTGTCTTAGTTCGTTGGGAAGCGTGATATTTTCAGATTTTGGTGTAGAAAATGGTGTAGTAGGTGAATTTAAGAACCACTAAAGAGGCAAGGTTGTAAAAATCTGAAAATATGCTATAATTTTAATATCCTGTTTTTGACAGTTAGAAAAAGGAAAAATCGCTGTATCCCTTGTATTTATTGGGCTGCAGCGATTTTTGTCGTTGTCACGGAGTATAGTAATTTATTCCCTTCCCTTGCTTTGCTTTTGAATTGTTTTCATTTTACTTTTGGTAATGAATTGATAATCGGTTCGAAAGCCACAGGCTTCATGAAGAGCATCTGTGACAGGTTCACGTTTATATAATGGGATAAATCCTTGTTCCTGAACTTCAGCAAAATTCATTGATTTTAGTGTATCTAGTAATTCTTCGCAGGTGTATCCTGAACCCAGTTTTTTTTCAAGAAACCGGTAGATGGCCAGTGCAAGAAAACAGATAAGGAAATGTGCCTTAATGCGATTTTCATCCTGAAGATAAACCGGTCTTGCAGAAAAATCTGTTTTCATGATACGGAAACATTCCTCTATCTGCCATCTGCCCTCGCTTACTTTTAAAATATCGCCAATCCCGTCATCCAAAAGGTCTGTACATACTGCATAGAGTCCGTCATACCGGGCCTCCTCAGAAATTTTATTTTCATCCAGATATTTTTTTACATCAGCCGCCTCGCCTTCTTTTGTAACTGCAACCGTCCCAATGAAACGGGTCGGATCATTCGGGTTCTTACGGTTCTTTTTTGTATTTCCTGAATCCAGCATTTTCTGTGCGCGTTCTACCTGTTTGTCACGGATGGATTTCTGATAAACGGCATATTTTGGGGAATAGGTAACGATTAAGCGCTGGTGCAGTTTTTTTGTGGTATATGGTTCATCCTTGTAATAAAGCCCTTTGTCATCCTCCGGCAGTTCTGCAAGATCGACAGGAGTATCATCGGACACCCTTTTAAACCCCTGCGGGCTTAACGCCCATTCTTTTTCTTCTTTCTTCAGTTTTTTGATAGACTGGGTAACGATATATGCCCGTTCCCCCATATGGTTGTATTCCCTGATGGATTCAGAGCCCAGTCCGGCATCACTGCAGTAAACGAATTTCTGGCATCCGAAGTCCCCCAGGACTTTCTTTTCTAATGGTTTCAGTGATGTCTGCTCGTTCGCATTCCCCGGAAAGAGCGAGAAAGCAAGAGGGACCCCATCCCCATCCATGAATAGTCCCATCTGGATAATAGGGTTTGGTCTGTGTTCTTTACTTTTTCCGTATTTTTTGCTGCCGTCTTCCTGTTCAATTTCGAAGTAATAATTCGAGCAGTCATAATAAAGGATCTTATCATTCCTTTTTCCAAGAAAATGGCTGTTTTTATAGACTTCCTCCTGAATAAGGTCACATTCCGCGCCAAGGACATCCAAAGCCCGGTACACATCATGGAGTTCATAGGAAGGTTTCTCTAAAAACTCAGATGCTGCCTTAAAAGAAGAACGTTTGCTGCAGGGCTCCAGAATCCTTGTATAGACCAGGTCAGAAAGAATGGCGTTGATATCATACCTAAATTTATAGTTTTGTTTTAGTTTCCGGCAGATTTTATTTATTTGGAGCTGATAATAAACGGACTGCAGGAAAAGATAGCCCCCGCGGAAAAAAACCTGTTTGTCATAATCCAGATGTCTGTCTGCGTGAAAAGGGATCAATACCGTTTTCGCCTCTTTTTCCTTATTGTATTTTTCAGTTTCTATTTGTACTTCATTTTTTGCCCATGCAACAACATCATCCCTTGTTGGGCCATGTTCAGCCAAAAGATGTTCCAGGGTTCCCAATTTGCGGACGATAGCTGAAGTAGTGCTGCCATTTGCTTTTGTATAAGACTTGCAGATATAAAACGACTCAGCATTTTTGGATTTCGTTATGTGAAGATTCATTTTTCAACCCCCTTTCCCTTATTATACCACACAATAACATAAAATAACATATATAAATACAAAAAAATTGACACAAAAAAAGCAGGTTTT
>DETV01000039.1:0-127 GCA_002361775.1 Eubacterium sp. UBA3279 | reverse complement strand
ATATTCAACTGTCAAACTCCCGCGGGAATGAAAAGCACAAAACTACCATACCACAGACAAGCACACTCATGGAATTATTTTTGCATACATGGTATAATTGCTTCATTGAACACTGAAGGAGGAACAC
>DETV01000040.1:442-2763 GCA_002361775.1 Eubacterium sp. UBA3279 | reverse complement strand
AAAATGGGCGCAAAAAAAGCACCCTCAAAGGTGCCTTCCGCTCTTCTTTCTTTTTTACCGCAAAGAAAACTATCTGCAAAACAGAAAGAGGACCGTACCTTTGATCATCCGTTTCGTTATTCTGTTCTGAATTGTTCTATTTTCCCGCATGATAAGCCCTCCTTTTCATCTGTGTTTTTCCTGTTCAACGGTTAAATGCTATCATAAATGTCATGGATTTGCAAGTAAATATTTCATTTTCCTTCCAGTCGGGAGTTTGACAGTTAAATATTTATGAAGGTACTTGCAGGTTGCATAAAACCTGCTTTTTTTTGTCAAACTTTTTGATTTTATATATGTTATTTTGTGTTATTGTGTGGTATAATAAGGAAAAGGAGGGATAAAAAGTGAATCTTCACATAACGAAATCCAAAAATGCAGAGTCATTTTATATCTGCAGATCTTATACAAAAGCAAATGGCAGCACTACTTCAACTATCGTCCGCAAGTTAGGAACTCTGGAACATCTTTTGGCTGTACATGGCCCGACAAGGGATGACGTTGTTGCATGGGCAAAAAATGAAGTGAAAATAGAAACCGAGAAATACATAAAAGAAAAAGAAGCAAAAACGGTATTGATCCCTTTTCACGCAGACAGACAGCTGGATTTTGACAAACAAGTCTTTTTCCGTGGGGGCTATCTTTTTCTGCAATCCCTTTATTATCAGATGCAAATGAACAAAATCTGTCGGAAATTAAAACAAAACCATAAATTTAAGTATGATATCAACGCCATTCTTTCCGACCTGATCTATACAAGGATTTTGGAACCCTGCAGCAAACGTTCTTCTTTTAAAGCAGCATCTGAGTTTTTAGAGAAACCTTCCTATGAACTCCATGATGTGTACCGGGCATTGGATGTCCTTGGCGCGGAATGTGACCTTATTCAGGAGGAAGTCTATAAAAACAGTCATTTCCTTGGAAAAAGAAATGATAAGCTCCTTTATTATGACTGCTCGAATTATTACTTCGAAATTGAACAGGAAGACGGCAGTAAAAAATACGGGAAAAGCAAAGAACACAGGCCAAACCCTATTATCCAGATGGGGCTGTTCATGGATGGGGATGGAATTCCCCTTGCTTTCTCACTTTTTCCGGGAAATGCAAACGAGCAGACATCACTGAAACCATTGGAAAAGAAAGTTCTTGGGGATTTCGGATGCCAGAAATTCGTTTACTGCAGTGATGCCGGTCTGGGTTCCGAATCCATCAGGGAATATAACCACATGGGGGAACGGGCTTATATCGTAACCCAGTCTATCAAAAAACTAAAGAAGGAAGAAAAAGAATGGGCGTTAAGTCCACAGGGATTTAAAAGGGTGTCCGATGATACCCCTGTTGATCTTACAAAACTGCCGGAGGATGACAAAGGGCTTTATTACAAGGATGAACCATATACCACAAAAAAGCTGCACCAGCGTTTGATCATTACTTATTCCCCCAAATATGCCATTTATCAGAAATCCATCCGGGACAAACAGGTAGAGCGGGCACAAAAAATGCTGGATTCAGGAAATACAAAAAAGAATCGTAAGAACCCGAATGATCCTGCCCGTTTCATCGGAACGATGGCAGTTACAAAAGAAGGCGAAGCTGCTGATGTAAAGAGTTATCTGGATGAAAATAAAATTTCTGAGGAGGCCCGGTATGACGGACTCTATGCTGTATGCACAGACCTTTTGGATGACGGGGCCGGCGATATTTTAAAAATAAGTGAAGGAAGATGGCAGATAGAGGAATGCTTTCGGATCATGAAAACAGATTTTTCTGCAAGGCCTGTTTATCTGCAGGATGAAAACCGCATCAGGGCGCATTTCCTGATCTGTTTTCTCGCATTAACCCTTTACCGTTTTCTTGAGAAAAAACTGAATTCTGAATATACCTGTGAAGAATTGTTGGCCACTCTAAAAGCAATGAATTTCGCTGAAATACAGGAGCAGGGTTTTGTCCCTCTATACAGACGGGACTCTATCACAGATTCGATTCATGAGGCCTGTGGTTTCCGGACCGATTATCAGTTCATAACCAAAAGTAAAATGAGGACAATCCAGAAAAAAAGTAAAGGGAAAGAATAAATTACTATACTTCGTGACAGTTGCAAAAATCGCTACAGCCCAGCAAATACAAGGGATGTAACGATTTTTTCTTTTATCAACTGTCAAAAACAGGAGTATATCATAGCGGATAAATGGGGGTTCGTCAAGAGGCTGTTTCACATATTATGGTCATCGAATCAATTCAAGAATAGCATAAAGTGCACGGGAGTTTGACAGTTAAATATT
>DETV01000040.1:0-160 GCA_002361775.1 Eubacterium sp. UBA3279 | reverse complement strand
AATTCAAGAATAGCATAAAGTGCAGTTATGAACTATAACTTTTCATTTCCTCAATTATTTCATCAACTGCAGCTGAAATAAATTGTTTCCATGCGGGAGCCTCTAAAGTATCCCGTCTCGATTTGCATTTCAAAATCAGATCTCGAAGTTTTTCCGGCCT
>DETV01000093.1 GCA_002361775.1 Eubacterium sp. UBA3279 | reverse complement strand
ACATTTAATGCCTTCTATGAGAAACAAAAAAACAGGAGAATCAGCACATCCTACGTAGGTAACTTGTAAATTGCACATAACGAAAGGATATTCATATGAAAATCGAGTACGTAAAAGTAGGGGACTATTATTTACCTAATCTTACACTGCCGGAAGAAAAACGGGAAATCGGACGATGGGGGATGCTCCGAAAGGTATATATGAAAGAATACAAAGCTGGAAGATACAATTATCTGCTACTGACTGGAAAGCTGGACAGTTATCTTGCTGATCTGAATGAACAGGCATGGGAGCTTGCTGACCGTCTGGAGGCACAGATGAAGGATGCAGAAGGTGTGACAGAAGAATTGAAAGCAGAAAATCCTATGGAATGGGTGCGGCATTGCAATAACATCCGTAATCGGGTGGATGAGATTATTTTGAATGAACTGATTTATGTATGAAGGGGAAGTGGCTATGAGATATCGGATTGAATATGCTGATGGACGGTGCTGTAGTATTGCCATCAGCCGGAAAGACCTTCTGGAATGGCTGAAACTCTTAAAGGATGAAGAGATTACGGACATTCGGAAAATCTACAAAAACGGTGTAACAGATTCCGTATTTGAAAAGTACCAGAATTATGTGAATAGAAATGCCGGTTAGGAAGGAGAACACAGGATGAAAGCCATACGTTTTATTTTGAAAATCATGTTACTGCCTGTAATAATTGCGCTGACAGTAATAAGACTGTTCGCAGAGTTCCTCGCAGGAATATCAGCAGTTATCTTCCGGAGCATTGCAGGAATTTTTCTTTTGACTGCATTGCTAAGCTATGGTTTTGGGCTGGAAAGTACGGGGGAATGCTTGAAAATGGTTCTGGCTGGATTCCTGTTTTATCTCCTGCCATGTACGATTGAAATTGTGATTGCAGGAATTATACTTTTGGAAGAATATATTCGCTCTTTTACATAGGAATAGGGCAGAAAGGGACACGATTATGAAAAGAGAATTAGTGGAAAGCTACTTCGACTGGAATGAGATCAGACTTGAGGCATATTTGCGGATTGACCCGGAGCTGATCGAACTGGAAGGTGAATGCGAGAAAACGATGGATGAATTGGAGCCATATATCGAGCAGTATGGACATGAGTTCTGGACGCTCATTGACCGTATCGTATCGGCAAGACACGCAGTGGAAGCGTATATCAGCCGGGAAATGTATATCCGTGGATTTCTGGATTATGAACGTCTGGTGTGTGAGACAGAAAGGGATGTATGAGGATGAAAGAGGAATCATTAAAGGAGTTTGTGGATTTTATTATTCAGGAACGGATGCAGAAAGCATTCAGCCAGGTGAAAGCAGGGAAAGAGCCGGATAATGAGGATGATGTGGAACGAAAGTATGAGGAAGCGGTGGCATTGCTTCCAGAGGAGAAACAACAAGCAGTCCGGGCATACTGCGATGCTATTTTTGACAGCGGTGCAGATGCTGAGCAGTTCTTTTACCGATTAGGGCTGAGGGACGGGATTCGGTTGCATAAGATTGTAAAAAGTATCATCAAGGAAATATCTTAAATGAATTGGGAAATGTTATTAAAATAATTCACGCATACTACCACATACTACCATAACTCGGAAAGCATATGGAATAAGGGATTATTTTGTGATATACTATGCTATAAGTCGTAATTTTTCGAAGTGAAGAATTTCTTTTTTGTTAATCATGCCATACCCTGCTAATGATACTGACAAGTGCTACTGTCATCATTTATTTCGGAGAATCAATCAAAAAAGTATTGTCCGCAAATCTTTTAATCTCTTTCATGCTTTTACAAGGAATGTATATCGGGATTAGATGTTATCTGAAAGTCTTGTTGGAAAAGAGAAATTTTTGATTCCCACAGAAAATAAAAATGATGAAAATGAACAGCGAGAAGCAAACTTGTCGCTCTCCTGCATAAAAGAGAATGTTTCCTTTCTTGTTAGAAGGGAAACATTCTCTTTAGAGATTCTCTCTTAAATTTTTAATTGTTTGATGTATTTGATATGTTTGGAATTAAATCTAACTCTCGTTTCATGATGGCAACAGTCTTACGATAAATAAGGTAAATCAATAACATAATGAGAATTAACACTACAGCACAAGCCCCCATTCCTGCAAGTTCCGGTATGGAAATTCGTCCATCATTGGCATACATAATCATGAAATACAATAAGAACATCATTGTCATACCTACAACGGTCGGCGTATGAAAGACTCGTTTACACTGAACTCTGACTTCCCGGTTCAAGAAGTCGGGAGAAGCACCCAGACGTTTCAAATCGTCAAAAATATAGCGGTTGTTTAGAGCGATAGTCTGGCAACGGGTATAACAGATGACGCAGGCTGTAGTAACACATACAATGAAAATAAAGAGGAAGGTCATTAGGTATACCGCAAAGGTGTTCATAAAATCATTCATATTCAGTGACCGGAATTTTGGCATAAAAGCCCAGTAGGCACGAAAATCGGAAGTGTCAGGTTTAGAAAGGCTGATTTTTGTCAAATCATCCGTATCTCCCCAGTAAACTTCACCCTGTTCATTCGCAGCAATTTTGTTTATGCGGTCATAATATGCAGGATACTCACATTCCGGTCCAAAGGATTTTACAAAAGTGTGGAAAAACTCATCGGCAAATGCGTATACATCTTTACCGTCCGCATTGAAAAAGTGCGCATTTCCCATCCATTCAGAGGAAAGACCTTGAGAAATCTGAGCATAATCCTTATCATCCAGTACATAATAGGGAACCATTCCGGTAAGCATGCTGAAATAAGCCAAGCCTTCATAAGTTACTGAAAGGGTTTTCCGGGTGTCCATATTCGTAAGAATACTGTCAGAACGCTTGGCATACTTTGCTGCATTATCATCTTTATCTGTAATCAGACGGAAAGTTCCGGGAAGAATGTCCAGTGTCTGTCCGGTAAGCTGATTGAACGCTGACTCGGAAACATATTTCGTTTCACATAAAAGCTGTTGGTATTCATAGTGAAAACGATTATCCTCATCTTCAACTTCCTTCTCTCCATCTTGGGCGAGAGTGATGTAAGGAATTTCTTTCCAGTCCTTCAGTACCAGATCATGGCCTGCAGCTATTTCTTCAATCTCGTTTGGAGAAGGAACTGTTTGATCAAGGCGGTAGTCATACATATAATCAAATTCCCAACCAGATACGGAAACAAGCTGTCCGACTCCCAGCATAGGGATATAGAAAATAGCAAAACACGCTCCGGCTATGAGTACAGTGCTGACCAAAAGGTTGTTTACGGTTTGTTTTCCTTGAAATTTCATCATACTGCGGGAAATAATGTTGCGGTAAGGATTCTTTCTATTAGACCGCCATCCGTGAACCACTGTGTGAAGCATTACCAAATAAAGCCCGATAAACACTGGAGCGTAAAGCAGATTAACCGAGACCGAAGGATAGCGATGGAACACACTTATCCAAAATCCAGGTGCAGAATACCCTATGATTGCACCAATGAGGATAAGCAACAGCCCGAGAGGACCGCACCATTTGCCAAGCTGTTTGACAGGCTCGTTTCGATGTTCTTCCTGAATCACATCAATAATGTCAGTACGGGAAAGGTAATAATTGGCAGTGACACAGGCAAATATAATAACCAGAAGCATAAACAGACCGGATATACGCAACGCCGTGTAATCCAAACGAAGTGTCATTTCGGGGCTTTCTACCAAAAGTTGAAAGGAGTTCCAGAGAAGATACATCAGTGGAATACCAGCCAGCATACCTGTCAGAGAAGAAAGACTGCTTAAAGTAAACACCTCTCGAAATATCCCCGGTATCAGTGCCTTTTTGGAAGCGCCAAGAGCCATCAAAATCCCAATCTGCCGTGTTTTTTTGCGGAAAAACAGGCTTGCTGCATATATGGTAAATATCACACACCCAAATAATGTGAGTACGAAAATCATGTACATTTGTCTGCGGCTGTCTCCTCCTTCCGGTAAAATGGTGAGTATCGTGGGGGATTTCATCAGCAATGCATACGCCGTGATGATCATTAGCGCAATAAAGTTACAAAAAAAGTAGAGTTTTGCCTGTTTATAGTCGGCGTGTCTTAATTTTTGTTCTATATTTTTCATATTCATAGAGATGTCCTCCTTTTTAGTCGTCGCTGCTCATTTCTTTTAACGCATCTAAGAGCTGACTGTGAAATATGGAACGTTCACTATGGTTTTCCAGTTGCTTGTAAATGTGCCCATCTTTCAACAAAATTACCCGGTCACAGAAGGAAGCCGAAAAAGCATCGTGTGTAACCATAAAAATGGTAGCACCCAACTGTGTTCGGGCATCTTCGAATGATTCAATTACGTTCCGGCTGGATTTACTGTCTAAATTTCCGGTAGGTTCATCTGCTAGCAACAGCAGAGGATTATTCATAAGACTTCGTGCAACAGCAGTACGCTGCCGTTCACCTCCGGATACCTCTGCCGGGAATTTGTTCTGGATATGTTCGATGCCGAAAAGTTGAATCAGCTGATCTGCCAGATTTTCGCCGTCTTTATCTACAGTGCCTTTGATGATACGTGGAATTAAAATATTTTCCCGAATAGTAAGACCATCTAAAAGCATGAAGTCTTGGAAGACAAATCCCAGCTTTTCATTGCGGATTTTAGCCAGAGAGGTTTCATCCATGTTTCCTAATTTTTGTCCACCCAGAGTAATCACTCCTCTGTCATAAGGAATGTAACAAGAAATGCAGTTGAGTAGTGTGGTTTTTCCAGAGCCGGAAGGCCCCATGACAGCTACAAATTCTCCCTGGGCTACATGAAGATTTACTCCTTTCAAAACAGGGTATTCTGTTTTGCCGATGTAATAGGATTTTTCCAGATTTTTTACATATAGCATAATGCATTCTCCTTTTCTATCATTGATGTGTAAGTTGTATACAAGAACTATTTACTTGTGCACAATATTTAAAGTTCTGACATTACCTTATCACAAAAGAGAATTGGTAAGTTTTCTGTTGTAAAGTTTGGAAAGTATAGTGTAAAGATTGGAAAAATGAGGAGTGAAATGTAAAGTTTTGTGGCTTCTATGTAAAGTTTAGAAAAGTAAAAAATATTTGCTGGTATTTCGGGATGGCTAATTTTTCAGAAGACTGCTATAATAACAAAGAAATAATGAAGGGAGACATTCTTATGCTTCGTATTGCAATTTGTGATGATGAAACAGAGGCAAGAGATGCTTTGCGGTTTCAATTGGAAAAGATCATAGATGAGAACTCAGAAGAAATTGTGTATGAATTTACATCTGGTGTAAATGCCGAAAAATGGCTTCGGAAATATCCCGGTCAGATTGATCTGCTGTTTCTGGATGTGGAAATGAGCGGGATGAATGGGATGGAAACAGCAGAGAGAATCCGTACCTTTGATGAAAATCTTTTGATTGTATTTGTTACCGGGTATCAGGATTATGTGTTTGACGGGTATCGTGTTGGAGCGTTGGATTATGTAATAAAACCGGTAGGATTACAAAGGCTTCGGGAAGTGTATGACAGGGTAAAGCACATCTTGAAGGAAAGATTACAGGAAACTTTTATAGTAAAAAATAGCGATGGAATATACCGATTCCATTATGAAGAAATTCTCTATTTTTACAGTGATAGAAGGTTAGTAAAGCTGGTAACACTTAGAGGAATTTATCCTTTTTATGAGAAATTAGATGCGTTGGAAAAAAAAATGGGGAGATCTTTTGTGCGGATTCATCAGAGATATCTGGTGAATGGGAAAAAAGTAACACATATAGGTCGCACTTCTCTGGATATTTTAGGACAGAATAGGGAAATGCAGAATTTGCCAATTAGCCGGGCACTAAAAGAAACAGCTACTACAAAATTAGCAAGAATTATGCTGATAGGATAGTAATATGAGGAGACTGAGTAATTATGGTAATTGAAATGGCTATCAGTAGTATGCCTTTCCTTATATTTGGATTGATTTGTATTATTATAAGTGGAAGTTCACTGTATTTTACAGTAGGAAAACTAATAGAAATCAAAAAAAGTTTGTGGTCGAGAATACTGCTTTGGATTGCATGTACCGTTGCACTTAACATGATTATTTTCCTTTCTGACTGGGCAAATTTACCTCCTTCATTTGTATTTTTTTTGGTAACAATATTTGTGTGTTGTGAGGGAAGTGGACTGAAAAAACTTGCGATAGGCACTATGATCGCAAGTGCAGTATTTTCATTCAGCGCCCTGTTGGATGACTTTTCTACAATGGAGCTCTTAAAATATAAACCTATGTTCCGAGCTTTTTTTGCGTTGGTATTGTATTGGACAGTACGGTTATTTCGCCCAGAACGGGACAGCGAGCTTACTCCAGGAATGTGGAAATTGTTGTTACTTTTGAATCTTACGCCGATAGGAATTGTTCTGACGCTTGTGTTGGGAACAACAGAAACCCAACGGTTTCTTGCAGAAGAAATCGGGCA
Source organism: Eubacterium sp. UBA3279 (assembly GCA_002361775.1). GTDB lineage: Bacteria > Bacillota > Clostridia > Lachnospirales > Lachnospiraceae > Oliverpabstia. Next base: position 7,840 of record DETV01000093.1, on the reverse strand, counting down.
GAACAATTACCTGACGGTAGCCCAAAATGCTCAGGAAAAGCAATATATAGTATTACTTTTACTGGCATTGTTTTCTTTTGTCGGTCTTTTATGGACAACAGTGGTTCTGTCACGTCAGCGTAAGCTTGAGCAACAGAGCATGTATGCAGAAATGAATCAAAGATATTACGAATCAATGGAACAACAGCATTTTGAAATTCGGCGTATGCGTCACGATATGGTAAATCACCTTCAGACGTTGTCTGTGCTGCCGGAAAAGGAAAAAGAGGAGTATATACAGAATCTTTTGGACAATACAGTAAATATCCGAAATTCGCACTACTGTGGAGATTCTACAATAAATGCAGTGCTTACGGTAAAGGCAGCTGCAATGGAGGAGCTTGAGATTGAGTTTTCTTATAAGTTGGATATTCCCACAGAACTAGCACTGAATAAAATGGATATTTGTGCATTGTTTGCCAATACTTTGGATAATGCGATAGAAGCTTGTAAACATCTTCCTGAAGAAAAACGGATGATCGCACTAGAAAGTCGTATGCAAAAAGGGATGTTTGTACTTTCTGTGAAAAATCCGGTGTCAGAAGATGCCATGCTGATACAGGATGAAAAACAAAAAGGTGTGTTTCTTACTACGAAATCTGATTATAAAAATCATGGAATCGGACTGAAGAGTATAGAAGATGTGGTACGACGAAATGATGGTAAGATGGAAATTCATGTTCAGGAGAGAATATTTGAAGTGTTTCTATTTGTTTATATATAGTTGATGGGATATGTTGCAGTAACGAATTTGAGAGACTGTAACACATCCCATTTTCTTTTTAATAAGGTTCTAATGAATCATCCGCATCTATCCACATATGTAAATTACCATCAAGAAATAGTCTTGCATATTCTAATGGCTCATCTACAGCTAGCGAGGTTAATGCACACTCTGATCCGGGTGTGGTTTTTAAATCTTTCTCAGCTTCCCAACAATCAATGCGAAGCATATATCCGGCGCTAGTATAAACATCAATACTATTATGATAGATGTTGTATTCTGCATATATTGTTCTCATCGTATCTCATCTCCATATTTTTAATAATCAGTTACAGAATTAAATATCGGAAACATTTCAATCAGTTCACCATGTCGATATTGTTATATGTTATACTGTGTTATGAGAGTTTCTTTCCCTTATTTTTTCCCATATTAAGGTTCGTGAAAAGCAATGGGATGGTATAACACAAGGGAAAGAGTAAGGGAAAGTTCACTTGCTACAAACTTAGTGTTTTCAATGGTTTGTGAGGAATTTGATAAGCAAATATAATAATTATTAAATTTCTTAAAATAAGTGAAATATCAATTCCGGTTTTGTGAAAAAAGAATAGTGAGTAACCCAAAGGGCATCAACCGTAAAAAAGTTGGTGTCTTTTGTTTTGCATACCCAAATGGGAGCTGGCGGAAATCTGGTCGGTGCCTGTGCTTTTGTATCTGAAAAAATACAATATAATTTTCAAAACAGGTCAACTTTTACCCTTCCCAGTCCTGTATTAGTAGAAGGATTAAAAATGCAAGAAAAAATCATGTTGTGATTTGGTAAAGCTATTTGAAGTTTACATACAGTGGCATTTACAGGAGGTTTTACTAAATTACTGTGCTTTTTAGAACAGAAACGGAAGAAAGAATAATAAAAATGTTAGAAAATCTCATTTTTATTTTGCATCGGATAAAGTCACTTGAATTTAGTATGTGAGGGCATTTTTAGAACCTTCTGCGTACCTTGACAATTTTATGAGTTTCCTGACTGGTGAACAGACTTACGCCATGACGTTTCTAATGGAAATTGAGCGAAGAAATAATGACACTCCCGGAGATGGGCGGGCTGCTCAGAGCCTTAGAGCAGTTGCCTGCGTGCAGGCAGAGGTGGTTTGCAAGAGCCACAGCTAGTCAGGGTAAAAAAACAAATCCGGAAGAATTTTTTAAATAAAGGCGTAAGTCTGAAAGAAAGAGGTGATGAAAGTGAGATATCTGAAAGTGGAAGAGATGCAGCTGATTTACTGGTTTGGCTGTCCAAATCTGAAGAACACAAAGGAAAGGCTGCGGTCTGTTGCGTTGCTTGCGACAAACAACTGTATGAAGAGAAGAATCATCAGGTTATGCAATAAGTTGGAAAGAAGAGGTTTGTCAGAACAGTATTCGGTGATATATTTCCATATCTGCGAATTGTTTTCGCCTGATGATGGAACCAGACCGCCGGGAACCAGTGCATTGATGGTGCCGAATGATGATTGTATGGCAGCATAGCTGCAGAAAGGACAAAAACTATGAATAAAGTTATTTTAATGGGCAGACTGACAAAAAATCCGGAGATCAAATATGCCGGCAAAGACAATGATATGGCAGTGGCAAGATATACGCTGGCTGTGAACCGTAGATATAAGCGTGATGGGGAACAGGAGGCAGATTTTATTTCTTGTGTTACATTTGGTAAGAGTGCTGAATTTGCACAGAAATATCTTCGGAAAGGGATGCGTATCGTGATTGGTGGTCGTATCAGCACCGGAAACTATAAGGATAAGGATGGGAAAACGGTTTATACAACCGATGTCATTGTGGAGGAACATGAATTTGCACAGAATAAGGAAAGCAATCCTTCTTCGGAGAGGGAAAAAGAAACCGGAACCAATCCGGATGAATTTATGAATGTGCGGGATGATGATGAAATCCCTTTTCAGTAAGTGCTATTAGGAAAGAGATTGCCCGGTGCAGTCTCTTTTCTACCAACAGACGGATGATAAGGGATGATAAGCAGATATATTTCATGCAAAATTGGTATTCAACCTAACAAAATCGTGATATAATGAAACTATGTTTGAAGCAGATCAGGAGGTAATGTATGGGTGTAAGCTATAACAGACTGTGGAAATTACTGATTGATAAAAATATGAAACGGATCGAAATGCAGAATCTGACCGGTATTAGCGGAAATATTCTTGCCCGGATGGGAAAAAATCAGTATGTTTCCATGGAAACAGTAGAGAAAATTTGTAAGAAGCTGGGATGTTCCATTGATGAGATGATGGAATTTACCGATGATGAAGTATAGGAGGTTGCAGCAATGACAGATGCACAGCAAAGGGCAGCTGCAAAAATATTTGCAAAAAACTGGAAAGATCGGGGATATGAAAAAGGAGACAGCCAGATATTTTGGGTGGAATTATTGACAACAGTATTTGGTGTTACGGATATTTCCCAGTTTATTTCTTTTGAAGATCAGGTTCATCTTGATCATACCAGTTTTATAGATGGATACATTGAAAAAACGCATGTCATGATTGAACAGAAAAGTATCAACAAGAGCCTGACGGCTGCGATTAAGCAGTCTGATGGCTCCATGCTGACACCGTTTGAGCAGGCGAAGAGATATTCATCAGAATTACCGTATTCAAAACGTCCGAGATGGATTGTCACCAGCAATTTTAAGTCCTTTTATATTTATGATATGGAAAAACCGGGTGGTGATCCGGAAATTATTTTGCTGGAAGAACTGGAAAAGGAGTATTATCGGCTTCAATTTCTAGTGGAAGAGGGGAATACGAACCTTCAGAGAGAAATGGAAGTTTCTATTGCTGCGGGAGATATTGTTGGGCTGCTTTATGACGCACTGGCAAAACAGTATGTAGACCCGACAACAGAACGGGCAATGAAAAGCCTGAATATCCTATGTGTCAGATTTGTATTCTGTCTGTATGCGGAGGATGCAGGTATTTTTGGCAGACATGGTATGTTTCATGATTATCTGGAAGAATTTGATGCAAAGCATATGAGAAAGGCTGTTATCGAATTGTTTCAGGTGCTTGACACAAAACCGGAAGACAGAGACCCCTATCTGGAAGAATCTCTTTCTGCGTTTCCATATGTAAACGGCGGCTTATTTGCCAATGAAAATATTGAGATTCCTCAGTTTACAGAAGAAATCCGTCAGTTGCTGCTTGAAAAAGCATCCGCAGATTTTAATTGGTCAGAAATCAGTCCGACTATTTTCGGAGCTGTATTTGAAAGCACATTGAATCCGGAAACCAGACGATCTGGCGGGATGCATTATACAAGTATTGAAAATATTCATAAAGTGATTGATCCGCTGTTTCTGGAGGACCTGAATAATGAACTGGAAGAGATCAGGCAAATACCCGTCCAGCGCACAAAAGAGAAAAAACTGAAAGAATTTCAGAAAAAACTGGCAGGGCTGCGGTGGCTGGATCCGGCATCAGGAAGTGGAAATTTCCTTACAGAAACGTATATCAGTATCCGGCGATTGGAAAATGTAGTTATAAAAGAGTTGCAGGGTGGTCAGATTACTTTTGGCTTTGATGGTTCATCGCCCATTCAGGTATCCATTGACCAGTTCTATGGTATTGAAATCAATGACTTTGCAGTTACGGTAGCAAAGACGGCACTGTGGATCGCAGAATCCCAAATGATGAAAGAAACAGAAGATATTGTTCATATGAATCTGGATTTCCTTCCGTTGACAACGAATGCGTTTATTGTGGAAGGTAATGCTTTGCAGTTGGATTGGGAGAACGTTGTTCCCAAAAATCAATTGTCGTACATTATGGGGAATCCTCCGTTTGTTGGATATTCCTTGCAGAGTAAAGAACAGAAAAATGATATTTTGTCTATTTATGTGGATGAAAAAGGAAAGCCATATAAGACTGCCGGTAAAATTGATTATGTTGCAGGATGGTATTTTAAAGCATCAAAATTTATGCAGGGAACAGCAATCCGAACTGCATTCGTATCAACGAATTCTATTACACAGGGAGAGCAGGTTGCGGGTGTCTGGAAACCTTTATATGAAAGATTTGATATTCATATTGATTTTGCCCATAGGACATTTCGGTGGGATAGTGAGGCGAGTTTAAAAGCTCATGTGCATTGTGTAATTGTCGGGTTTAGCGTTGCAAATAATCAAGACAAAAGAAAAATATATTCAAATGGACGTTTTAAAGAAGTAAAGAATATAAATGCATATTTGCTAGAAGCTCCGAATGAATTTATTTCTAATAGAAATAAACCATTGTGTGATGTTCCGCAAATGATTACGGGAAATAGACCAGCGGATGGTGGACATCTTATTATTGAAAATGAGGATTACGAAGAGTTCCTTTTGAAAGAACCATCAGCTAGACCTTATGTGAAAAGACTTGTAGGCTCTACAGAATTTATAAATAATAAAAAACGTTGGTGCTTATGGTTGGTAGGTATTAGTCCGTCTGAATTGAGAAAAATGCCAATGGTACTTCAAAGAGTAGAAGCATGTAAAGAAGACAGGGAAAAATCGCCAGATGCTGGACGGAGAAAGTTGGCTGAAACTCCAACCTTGTTTAGAGAAATAAATAATCCTGTATCGTTTATTCTCGTACCGAAAGTAAGTTCTGAGAAACGACGCTATGTTCCAATGGGATTTTTGGATAATAATACAATTTCAACAGATTTGAATTTCATTATTCCTGAAGCGACAATGTATCATTTTGCAATATTAACTTCTAATATTCATATGGCATGGATGCGTGCAGTATGCGGAAGGATGAAGAGTGATTACAGATATTCTGCTAATATTGTATATAACAATTTTCCATGGCCGACACCAACTGAAGAACAAAAACAAAAAATTGAACAGACTGCACAGGCAATTTTGGATGCCAGAGCGTTATATCCGGACAGTAGTCTTGCGGATCTTTATGATGAATTGACCATGCCGCCGGAACTGCGGAAAGCACATCATCAGAATGATATAGCAGTGATGCAGGCATATGGATTCACAAAAGGGAGTGAAGCATATAAAAGTGAAGCAGCCTGTGTGGCGGAACTTATGAAAAGATATCAGCAATTATGTACACAACAGCAAAATAAGAAGGAGCAATAAATTTGAAAAATAGAAAAGCTGAAAAACCAGAATTCCTTAAAATTGTATATTTTGATGAAGACGCTGCACAGGATTACGTTGATGTTACTAATGGGGGACGCCTTGATTGGACGACAGAAGAAAACAAACAAAAGGTAGCCAAAATAGTAGCAGAGATTGAAGCTCAGGCAAAGAGTGGTTTTAACATTTTGAATTATATTAAGGCAACATTTCAGGGAAAGGTAGATGCAAGTGCGGCGGTAGATTTGACAAGTGCTTTTGATAAAACCATAAAAAATACTTTGTTAACAGATTATATACAAGCAGCATATGAAGATAGTCATGTGAAAAAATTTGAAAATAGTGGGGTCTATGCTCCTGAAAATTCAGTGACATTGTATAAAATGGTCAGTTCATATATGACAATCGTGCCTAAAGAAGAAATGCCGATAGATATGGAAAAGCTGAATGAGGCGATATTGGGTGAACGTGGTTACTATGAAATGCTTTTGAAAACTGAAAAAGATAAAAAGAGTGTATTGAGATTTAATCTTAAAGCATTCAAGAATAATTATAATCTTGTCGATTTAAGTAAAATGAAATTGACATATTATGGGATCAAAGTAGGAACCTGTAGCGAGGATAATCTGTCGATTGACAAAGAATTTAATTTTAAACCGGAAGAAGAAAAAATTACAGCAGAAGATATTGTGAATGACAACGAATCTGTATCTAATGAAGAAGAATCGGTATCCAATGGAAAAGATGAATTAAACGTTTATGATATAGTATTGGCAGGTGTGGTACGTGAAAAAGATTGAAATATTTGTAGGATCAGATTCGGCTTTTGAAAAGATTATTCCACAGAAGGCAAGAAATCTTACAGAGTTAGCAACTCAACTGGATGATGATAATAAAAAGATGGAAATGAATGTTATTATTCCAGGTCAGCCTAAGCCAAAAACTCAGAAAAAGCGGAAACCCATTGTTCGAAATCTGGTAATTCATGCTGATGAATATTGCAGTGTCCAAGAGCATGTGATTATAAATTTTATTAATTTTATTTCAAGAGTATCAGTAACAAATATGTATATACAGAACCCGCCAGAAAATATTCGAGAGCAGTTATACCGTGTATTTGATAAGAGCATTATTCACGAAGAACATCAACATTATTTAGAAGTTTCAAAAAATATGTTGCGGACATTTAACAGCCAATATAGGAAAAGAGTAATCGGGCAGGAGAAGGCAAAAAGTAAATTACTGCAGGCGATATATCCTTTAATGGATGGCAAACAAAAAAAGCCGGTTGTTATTTTGTTATATGGAGATTCAGGATTAGGGAAAACGGAGTCGGCACAATATTTAGCAGATCTAATGGGCGGTAAGTTATTAAGAAAGCAGTTTTCTATGTATCAGAATAATGAGTCAGCAAATTATATTTTCGGTGGAAGATATAATGAGAAAAGTTTTGCTCAAGACCTTTTAGCCAGAGATTCAAATGTGCTTTTGTTTGATGAGTTCGACAAGGCTTTATCTGTATTTCACAGTGCATTTTATCAATTATTTGATGAAGGTATTTACGAGGATCATAATTATAAAGTTACGGTAGATAAAGCAATTATTGTATGCACATCAAATTATAGAACAGTTAATGAAGTAAAGGAAAATTTGGGATTACCAATTTATAACCGTTTTGATTCGATCATTAAATTTGATGAATTGTCAAATGAGGCAAAGAAAAAAATTGCAGAATTGGAAATAGAAAGGTTGAAAACAGATTTTAATATTGAGGATAGTAAACTGTTTGAGAAATTGAAAGAAGCTGCTATTACTGCATCAAATGCCAGAGAAATAAAACATTTGGTTAAGGATACATTTTCACTTTTAGCAATTAGGAAGATATGTAGTGATGCGGAAGAATAAATCTCTTAGCAAAGCTAAGA
>DETV01000066.1 GCA_002361775.1 Eubacterium sp. UBA3279 | reverse complement strand
GGCCGCTAAAAACGGCTGTCTGCATTTTTTTCTGTCTCTGCCGAAATAAAGTCTGCTTTCCATTCTGTTTATCAGATTTCATGACTCACAAAAACTGTGGATGACCTGTAGCTCCCTGTGGCTGAGGTAAATAATCAATTGCTGCTTTCTCAATATAAAACATAAAAAAAGAACCTCCTTTCCGTGTGTCTCACTGTTTTATGATAACTACACGTTAACTCAAAAAGAAGATTCTTTCAATAACGATTCTTATACTAAATACTGACCGATTTTAAGGTGGATTTCCGATACTCTCCCGGTGTACAGCCATACGCCTGACGAAACTTTCGATAGAAAAAATCCACATTGCTGTATCCCACCTGATCTACAATTTCCGCCACAGTAAGGTCTGTTCGCAAAAGAAGATTTACTGCCTGAGAAAGCCTTTGATTTTGAATATGTTCCACAAAACTTTTTCCTGTTTTTTCTTTCAGAACTGTCGTCAGATAAACCGGATGAAAACCAAATTGCTCTGCCACCTGAGAAAGAGTGCAGGTAAGGTAATTTTTCTCCATATAATGAAGAATTTCCGGAAGAGGAATACTGTTTTTTTCCTCCGAATCTGTATTATTGCTTCGAAAAGAACGAAGCATATGTGTAAATAACAAAATCATATAACTGTCCAGAACTTCCTGACGTCCCAGATCATCTCCATAATACTCCAGTAAAATCTGCTCCATAATCCAGGCAACCCGGGGATTCTGACTGGTGGGAAACTGAAGAAAATGTTCTTTGTTTCTTTGTTTTGTTACTGCGTTTAATAAAAACCGGGAAAGAATCCCCTGACCATTCATCCGGGCAAAGAAATTATGATCAAAATACCGTTTCGGCATCAATATATTTACCAGAATATCACGTTCTCCGCAAAGCCCTACGGAATGCTCTGCCTCAGAATCCATCAGACAGATATCTCCCTGCCTGGTAACAATCCGCTTTCCCTGTACTTCCTGCGCGCACCACCCGGACCAGACGTAATTCAATTCTATATAATTGTGTCTGTGTTTCCCTACTGGACGAAACCTATCCTGTCGTACAATTCCAATACTCTCTCCCGGCAAAAGTATCTCTTCCTCCAGAAGTTCCTGCGGCTGGGGAACCTCCTCATGAAAATTACCGTCTTTCAAAAACTGCTTTTCATTTTCCGTATAGGCCATCAGTTTTTGAACTAATTCTTCTTTTTCCATAATCCCGCTAAAATCCTCTCATATATCGGTGAAATACAGGATCAAAAAGAACGCCGCCAAGAAAAAGAAATATTCCCAATACAAATATTACAATCGTGGGAATCGTAATTCCTAATATTACCGTCCATTTGCTTTTTTCAGGAATAAAACTTCTTCGAATTCCCTTTTTATAATGAATCAGATAATTCCCCAAATAGAAACCAAAAGGCGTTGCTGCTGCTAAAATCATATAAATACCAATTGACGCCACAGGGATAGTCATACTGCTTCCTTCTGTCAGCACTTCCTGCGCCTGCTGAAATTGTTCTGAAGAATTCATACCTGTCAGCGCCATAGATAAAACCAGAGGCAAAAAATTATTAATAAAATGAAAAAAGGAAGAATAAATCATATTTTCTGTTTCCAGCATAATATATGACATGATAGCTCCCAAAATTGCTGTTGGCAAAAAACGAAGGGGATCGGTATGGAAAACTCCGAAATATAATCCCATAAGTAAAACTACCACCCACTCTTTTGAAATAGGGTACAGGGAATGAAGGATCACACCCCTGTGTACTGCTTCTTCACATATAGCCGGAAGTATGGATACGATAAATACGGATACCAGAAAAGGGGCGCTGAAGATCACCTGATTCAATCCGCTGTTCACCTGTGTCATTTGCACCGGAAAAAGCCGATATTGTATCAACATTACCACCATGGTGACAATATATCCGCTTCCCCACATTATAAAAGTACCCAGTAATGGAAGAAATTCCGGAAGCCTTACCGGAAATAAGGTTTTCAAAGAAAATCCCATAAGTTTTGCAAACAATATAGCTATTACCAGAATTACAATCTCTGTGGCAGCAACACCATAAAGTCCCCACGTCCATTGCATAGGAACACACAGAACAAAAAATACTGCCATGATAAAAATGAAAAATAACAACCCATGCCAGGGTTTTAAAGGTCTTTTTTTCAATCTCATCGCCTCCATTTTTCTATTCATTACCCTATAATATCCTGCAATTGTTCTTTTAAAGATTTTTTCTCTTTCTGTCTGGTAACTTCCATAATTCCCAGAGCAGTCACATCTATAACTGTAGTTTTAATATGATCTGCTTTTACCAATTTTTTCATAAGCTGTATCAATTCCGCTCTATTTTCCTGGGATTTCATATTTATAAAATCAATCAGGATAATACCGTACAGATTTCTTAACTGTATTTGCCGCACAATCTCCTGAGCAGCCTCCACATTCATTTTCCAAAAGAAATCTTCCGGCTGCTTCTTACTGCTATGCTTTCCCGAATTCACATCGATAGATACAAATGCTTCCGTCTGCTGGATAACAAGAAAACCGCCGGAACGAAGCCATACCTTTTCCTGAAGAGCTTCTTCCATACCATGCTCCAGCCGATATAACTTATACAAAGGAAGAAGCGAATCCTGATAAAGTTCCACCAGACAATCTGCTTTTATATTTCGCTGCTTTTTAAAAGAACAAATTTGCTGGTATACCTGAGGAATATCTGTTACAATCTTTTCCATTTCCTCCCAATACAACCCTTTTAATTCTTCCAACAGCAAAGAATCTCCTGCTTTTATACAGGTAAAAGGAAGACTATAACTTCCCTTTTTTAATGTACTTTCTTTCTCTTTCAATAATATCCTGTATTCCTCTGCGATTTCTTCCGAAGAAGCATGGGAAGCGTTTGTCCGCACAACCACACCAAAATCCCTGTCACAGGGCAATACTGTTTCCATAAAGCATTTTAATTTTTCTCTTTTTTCACCGGGAATCTTTCCGGAAACACCCAGTTTCCTATTTCCTGTTGTAAGTACAAGGTATCTCCCGGTAAAACTCAAATTTCCCGAAACAGAAGGCGCTTTAAGTTTTAGCGCTTCCTGAGTTACCTGTACCAAAATCTCATCTCCAGCTTTTAATTCATGAGATTTTTTCTCATTTCCAACGAAAATAAGTTCCATTTGGGAAGAAAGGGGCAAATAGCAGGGAAGATGATTCTCTATTTCCACAAACGCTCCGCGAATATTAGGAAGAACCTTCTGCACCTTTCCCACATGAATGCTTCCCAACAGTTCTTTTTCTTCTTTGTCGACCTGAAGAGAACAAAGCCTGTCATTTGCCACCTGTGCCGTCACCCGACACATCTTTCCTTTCCATGGAAGATCTGTAACAATCAGCCGTTTCATAAAAACCTCTCTATTCTATAACAGTTCCCAGATCTTCCAGCGAAACCAGTTTTCTGCAAGTTTCTGTTCTCACATCTGCATAAACCTCCTGACGATGAATCATCAGGGCAAACTGCTCCAATTCCACACCAAGATATTTTGCAAAAGCTTCCATTACCAGATCCGGTTTCAGATTATGGACACTTCCAGAAGAAAGCTGCATAAATACTCCGTCTTCTTTTAACTCTAACCGATAGATCCATGGTTTGATATCAGTTTCTTTTTCACTTCTTTTCGTTTTTCTGAGAATGACAATTTCATCCTGTGCAAAAAAATCCTGCAATTTTTCTCTCCAGTCCACAGCCGGCTCTTTTCCTTCGCGAAAATTCACAAAATAATCTGCTGCTGCCACAAGAGACATACAGGCGCTGGCTTTTCCATCAGGAATTTCTCTTACGCTTAAAACCTTCATTCCTTCCACCATGGTATTATTAAGCTTTTCCTCCATAACAGCAGAAGGTACTGCTTCCGTTAATTCCATATCAAAATACTCTCCGCTGCTTGTCACACCCACTCCCAGGGGAGCTGCAAAAGACATAATCATATGGGGAGAAAAACCTCCCGAAAATGCAATTGGAATATTTGCCCGACGAATGGCTTTCTGAAAATATCTCATAATATCCAGGTGCCCAATGAACTTCATAGCCCCTTCTTTTGCAAACTTAACCCTTACTTTCAACACAGACACCTCCCTGATATTTTCCTGCGCCACAACCGGAACACTGCATCCGGCAATTTGGCGTTACTTTCTCTTCCTGTGCATATTTCCATTCCCTCAAAAGGAACTTTTTACTTACGCCTGCATCAATAAAATCCCATGGGAAGATTTCATCGTCCTTTCTCTCACGAACAGTATAAAAATCTGTATCAATTCCACATTCTGCAAAAGCTTCTTTCCAGAATTCCGGATGAAAATACTCGGACCAGGAATCAAAAAGCGCTCCTTTTTCATAAGCTCTGACAATAACATCACTGATTTTTCTGTCTCCCCTTGCCAAAATGCCTTCCAGAATAGTCACATCAGCTTCATGCCAATTATACCGGATACTCTTCTGATTTAACTGAGCATGGATTTCTTCCCGCACAATCCGGGCCCGGTCTAAAAATTCCTCTTCTCTGCACATAGGCGCCCACTGGAACGGAGTAAATGGTTTTGGAACAAAGAAGGACGTACTTGCTGTAATCTGACATTTACCATTTCTTTGCTCTTTCGGGATTTCATAATAACGTTTGGCAATTTTTTCACACAGATGAGCAATCCCTTTCATATCATCCTCTGTTTCTGTAGGAAGGCCTAACATGAAATATAATTTAACCTTTGACCATCCGCCTTCAAAAGCCTTACCTGCTCCTTCCAGAATCACTTCTTCCGTAAGTCCTTTGTTAATAACATCACGAAGTCTCTGAGAACCTGCCTCCGGCGCAAAAGTAAGACTGCTCTTTTTAATATCCTGAACTTTTTTCATAACATCCAGAGAAAAAGCATCAATACGAAGCGATGGCAGAGAAATATTAACACCTCGTCTGCCACATTCTTCCATCAGGAAATTTACCAGTTCCGGAAGCTGAGAATAATCACTGGAACTTAAGGAACTGAGAGAAATTTCCTCATGTCCTGTAGCATCCAGCATTTCCACTGCTTTTTGTTTTAAAAATTCCACATCCCGTTCCCTGGTTGGACGATACAACATACCCGCCTGACAAAAACGACAACCACGGATACAACCACGCTGAATCTCAAGAACCACACGATCCTGAGTAGCTTTGATAAACGGAACTACCGGCGCTTTGGGATAATAGGTGTTGGTAATATCCATTACTACCTGCTTTTGCACAGTAGCAGGAACATTCTCTTCTATTGGTTTAAACTCTGCAATAGTACCATCTTCTTTATAAGAAACTTCATACAAAGAAGGAACATAAATTCCCGGAACACCTGCTGCTTTTCGAAGAAAATCCTGTCTGCTTCCACCTGCCGCTTTATTCTCTTTATAAATATCCATTAACTGGAAATAAACGGTTTCTCCTTCACCCATGTAAAACAGGTCAAAGAAATCTGCCAGCGGTTCCGGATTGGAAGCACATGGACCGCCGCCTATAACAATAGGATCCTCCTCTGTTCTCTCTTTTCCCTTTAACGGGATACCGGACAGATCAAGAATCTGCAAAATATTGGTATAACACATTTCATACTGAATGGTAATTCCAAGAAAATCAAAACTTTTAACAGGATCCTGAGATTCCAAAGCAAAGAGAGGAATTTTTTCTTCTCTCATAACCTTGTCCAGATCCGGCCAGGGAGAATATACTCTCTCACACCAGATATCCTCCCTCTGGTTAAACATATCATAAAGAATTTGTATTCCCAGGTGGGACATTCCTATTTCATAGACATCTGGAAAGCACATAGCGAAACGGACATCCACCTTGTTTTTGTCTTTCATCACCGAGTTCACTTCACCCCCAATATAGCGGGCTGGAGACTCGATTTTTAGTAAAATTTCATCACTTAAAGCTAGTTTTCTCATGAAAACCTCCTTTCTTTTCATATGTGATTGTAATAAAGGACCTGAACATCGGAATCATTGTACAAAATACTATGAAGTCTGTCAAATCTTAATTGCCTTCATTTAACCATTTTTCAAAACTTGCTTTCGGAATTCGATATGAACCGTTAATCTTGATCACCCGAAATTTATCCTTAGACAGAAATGCGTCTTTGACAAAAGCATAGGCTTTATTTCTGCTTATGCCCAGGATTTCCACAAGATCTACTACTGTATAGACCAATTTCTCCATAAATGCCTCCAGTTTGTGATTGTTTACGAGTTACAAAGGTAATATGGTATTTTCTGTTATTTCTTGCGTATGGATGGTACAAAAGAGACAAGAAATTTTTAGGCAAAATCGAAACCCGGTTCCTTTTTTATACAGACACACAAAAAGAACCCCAATGCACGTAACCAGGAATCGGGATTCTTTGTTTTTTCCATTTTCTTAATGTTTTCATTTTTGTAATAGACAGAGAATTTTATCGATACTTTAGAGTTATGATGAAATACAGAAATTTTATATTACAATGTTCTAAATGCAATTAATCTTCTCTCTTTTCGTTCAATTCACCTGACTCAATTTCAAACACTCGATCCATCCCCTTTAAATTACTGTAATGGTGTGTTATCATAATAACAGTTTTTCCCTTCATTTCATTTAAAATCACATCATGAAGATATGAATTAGATTCCATATCAAAATTTGAAGTTGCCTCATCCAGAATCACAATCGGAGCATTCTTTAATAAAGCTCTGGCCACTGCAATTTTTTGTTTTTCTCCTCCAGATAACCTTGTTCCATTTTTACCCACCTGTGTATTATAACCTTCAGGCATATTGGAAATATACCCAGCTACTCCACTGATTTCCAGAATTTTCTGTATTTTTTCCATCTCATAACTGTTATTAAGATTAATATTTTGAATAATATCTCCCAGAAAGAGATAAGGACTTTGACTGACAACTGAAAATAAATCTCTATAATTCTCCAACGGTATCTGTTTTACATCAATTCCATTCGCAAAAATCACTCCACTATTTGGCTCATAAAATCGAAGAAGCAGGTTAATAATGGTAGATTTACCACTACCGTTCTTTCCTATAATTGCTATCTTTTCGCCTGGATGAATCAAAAGATTTACATTTTTCAATATCGTTCTATCGGTGCAATATTGAAATGCTACATTTTGCAATTCTAACGTGGGAGGTACTTTTGTTATCTTTTTTCTCCCTGAGTTATCTTCTGTTTCTAAGTCCATAAATTGAAACAATCTCTTTGCAGATGGGAAGACGTGAGAAAAGAACATTTTTAAATTGATAAATGCACCAACTGGTCCCGTGACATAACTGGAATAACTAACGAAAGTAAAGACCGTTCCAATTGTCATTTTTCCTGTGCAAATTTGATAACCTCCTAACAGATATATGGCAATTGTCACACTCCATTCAAGAAGCATTTGCCAAAAGCTGTTCCATCCGCCTATCATTGTATTCGTTTTACTCATTTCCAGGATTTTTCTTTTCTTTTCACTGAAAGCAGACTCCATGGTTTTGTATAGATTCCAGAGTTTGATTTCGTCTATTCCTTCTATATTGTCGCCAAACCATCCGGAAAACTCACGACTTTTCTCAATCAGCGCATCCATTGCCTTCTCCTGCCGCTTTGAAAGATGTCGTACAAGGAGATATTTAGCCGGTACCATTGCTAATACAACCATTGCCAATTTCCAGTTTATGATAAATAAGCCTATAAGTCCACTTACTATACGAAACAGATAGCTGATGCATGTCACCGTGTATTGATCTGTAATGGAAGCAACTTGCGAAATATCAGTTTGTAAAAAATTTAAGATCTCTGCGGTGTTTTTGTCAGAAAAATAATTCTTTTTCAAATGCAAAAGTTTTTGAAATGCACTGCTAAAAATATCAAAACTGACATCGTTGTGAATTTCAGTAAAGATTTTTATTTGTAAAAGTTCTCTTCCCTGATTTATAACAATCAGAATCACCAAAACCGTTACGGAACTTAGAATGACGGCAAAGTTTTTCTGCATCATCCCCCTGTCAGTAATATCACGGATTACAAGGGGCTGCAAAAACCCAACGACAGATGAAACGACTAAAAGGCAGCCTACAATCAAAAGCTTTTTTTATGTGGTTTTAAAAATGATAACATTCGAATAAGAAGTTCTCTTTTCGTTTTCACGTAAAATCCCTCTCTGTATTTTCAGGATACTCATTTTATGAATCGGTTTCGTTTGAAAAGAACATTTCTATCTGTTCGCATGCGTCTGCTATAGTTTCTTTTGATATGTCTAAAACATAATCTTGTTTTGAATCAATGATTTTTCCGTCTACATCTTTATCTACCAGTATAATGCTTGCCTCTTTGAGTGCATGAATGGCAATCTCAAAGTTATCACTGTTATCTATCGCTACAATCAATTCTGCCCAATTTGTTTCTCTCTTACCAGAAAAAAGGCAAGCCATGTAACCTTTTTCCCAAAACAAATGTTGGAGTTGAAGTTCTCTTCTGTTTTGATCAATGATTCTTACGATCGGAATCTCGATTGATTTTTCCTCCACCTTTTTTTTATCTACTTTTATAGAATCTATAACGCTGTTATTCCTATTCCAAGTATTCCGCTTTTCACTTCTGCGAGTCATTTGACTGGCAACAAATGGTACGGCCATACTGCTCGTGCGATTTAAAAAAAATCTGTCTTTTAAACTCAATGTATCAAGAACATCCGATGGAAAATAGCCAACAGAAATATCATATACGTTCAATTTACCGGGATTCCCTGTAATCGCAGCATTTTCCAACTCGCATTTTACTGCTGTTATCCACGGATAACATGCCGGAAACGTTAAAATCCCGGCAGGATCGACTGCCGCAAAAATCCTGGTACCCTGTTCCGCAAGTTTCTTTGTGATGTCTTTCATGGACAGAGACGCCAGCCAGTTCGTTGTACCAATACTCATACAAACGATTTGCACCGACTGCGTGACACACCACGAGAGAGCTTTACAGACATTGGATACGGAAAGGTTCGTCTGTTCATCCGCAACAGAAATTCCAATGATATCATCATGAGGAAAAAATTCCGCTGCCAATGCTGCACATACAGAACCATGGGAGGGACCTGTATAATTTTCCCCGGCTGTTTCACATATGCCATTTGCAACATGGCAGCAGGTAATTTCCTTTCCCGAGAGTTGATATACAGTATTTCTGGAAATCTGATTGTCAATCACCACGATGCGTATTCTCTCATCATCCATTTTTCAGTCATCCTTTCTCTCTAGACGCACCTCCATGCCGTCATAGAGAACCTCTGCGGTTGTAGTGTACACGAAAGGCTTTTCCAGTAATTCCGTTTCATAGACATGCATATATTCTTCATTTTCCGGCAAACACCGGGTAGCTTTTATTTGCCTTACCACATATTTTTTACCCCATGGTCCGTCCTGCTGCTCTACTGTATTCAATTTCCAACCACCCTCCGCATCAGGTGAAAAGCTAGAATGGGGAATCAATCCCCCTTCCGCCCTGCCCAGGGTGACGGCTGGAAGATTCCTTACATACCCGGTTTGAGCATAAATGGTGGCGCCAATCACAGCAAGCAGATAGACGGATGCAACACAGAGAATTACTTTTTGAAATTTTTTCATTCTCACCCCTCCTACATTCGCACTGCCGAAAGAGCAATACCATCGGCAAGTTTATCTTGACCGTATAGGAACACCAACAGCGCGGGAATCAGATAGAATACTGACACAGCGAAAAACATACCGGGTTCCTCCGCTGCTACGCTGCCCAAATACACCGACAGGGGATTCTCATACAGTTCCGTAACGAATACCACCGCTTGATCGATTATATTCCAGTTATCAGCGAAGAGTAATACCACCAGCGCCGCCACCACTGAACTCAGATTGGGGCGGACAATCTGGCGATAGATCTGAAACGCTCCCGCACCATCCAAAGCTGCGGCTTCCATGCACTCTTTTGGGAAACTTTTCAATTGCTGACGAATTAAAAATACCCCCAGCGGGTGAAACATAGCAGGCAAGATAATAGCCAGGTAGGAATCCCGGATGTTCAGCCAACCGGCAACAATGAAATTAGGCACTAGCAGAATCTGAGTGGGCATGAGCATGACGATAATATACATGAAATAGATAGCTTCTTTATATTTCCAACGAATATTTTCAAAGCCATATGCCGCCAGAGGAGCAATGACACACTGGCCCAACAGTATGGGAACTACCAATATCACAGAATTCCAGAACATCCGAAGATATTGAGGACTCTCAAGCAGTAGCTGTTTATACTGTTCCAGGGTAGGATGCTCCGGCAGCAGACCGAAACGGACAAAATGGATGTTGTGCGAGGAAAAATCACTAACATTGGACTCCATAATCTCCGAAGAATATCGGCCGACTATCTCCCCGGGTTCCATAAAAGAATGAACGAAAACGAACAATATGGGAAACAGCGCCACCGCTACCGAAATCCATATGAAAATATGGGATAATATATGTTTTCTTTTCATGAGCAAACCCTCTTTTCTTCAGCAGATTTCACACTTCTATTTTTCTTCCAGATAACGGAAAATAACATCCGTCAAACCGTTGACAGAATAATTTTCAATCGAATCTATCATTTGATTATAATCGATCTGATATTTTTTCTTTAGTTCCATAAATACGTACAATAAATCTCTGGGAGCCAGGTCAGAAGATATGGAGAACACATCCGTATCTTCATCCAGGCCTTTCCCATTTGCATTTGTCTGAGCGATCAACGCCAGTATTTCCTGTTTTATATCACATCTATCCATTTTTGCACTCTCCTTTTACAGATTGCTCGCAAGCTGATCTTCAATTGCTGTTCCCAACGCATCCATATCATCAGGATCAAGTGCGTAGAACATATTTAAGTCAGCACCTTGTTGTAATGGCTTCTTTTCTTTTAGATACTCAAGAGGAATCGTAGTGTATTCACATTGTTGGGTTTCGAAAGAAACATCCATTACAGTATTTGAGATGACAAGATTTTTTATGGGGGCATTTAAACGGTATTGGCATACATTCTTCAACCATTCGAGATGTTCCTCTGTGAAATCCGAGGCATATGTACATAAAACAGAAGCATCTGGCGTAACCGCCTGAGATACAATGTATGCCATATCTCCAATTTCTTCATACCGCATGGGATTAAGCTGCATAAAACCACCCGGTATACCAATAATCATCACATCTGGTCTTTCCTTCAAATACTTTCTGTAGATAGCTCGATTCAGCATAATAATCTTATCCCGTACCGATATCTGCGCATTGCAATAATCTTCTGTGAAAAAATCAACGCCAAAAAATCCAGCAATCGATTTACTTCCTATGTGCGAAACAACATAACCTTTTTTCTGGAAATATTCATATAAAGAAAGTTGTGTTTCGAATTTATTTGTGTGAGGTCCAGCTCCCATAACAAAAACAACAGGAACCGGAATATCACATATGAGGGGCATATCTTCATATGTATTTTGGGCAAAAGTAAGCCCTTCTCCCGGTAATACAGGAGTACCATCTTGTAAATTGTATTGCGAGAATATCTTCTTTCCTTCTTTTTTTGCCAACTGCATACTATTTTGCAAAGATTGCTCAGATATCGGGATATAACTCTTTGCAAAGAAAACCGCATCTGCTCGTTTCAATTCCTCCTCAAAGGAGGTGGAAACGCTGATTCCTGTTGGCATTCCTCCATCTAAAACAGAAAAATCATCCCCATCATTCGCAATATGATTGGGTGTTACAAATACAACCTCATCAAAATCTTTCACCAGATTTTGATGTCTCGCCAAAGCGCTAACTTCTTTTGAAGCTGGATAAACCATTAATCTCACTTTTCTTCCTCCATCTGCATAAAGTCAAATCCATAATGTTTCATAATCTCAACATCTGATAATTGGGATATCAGAACATTTTTCTCGCCAGGACATCGGCGCATCCGCATTGCTTTTGTTGCGGTTCCCTCCTCTGTCATATTTGCTATGCATGTTCCACAGTAGAGAAACGCCCAGCAATCCAGACACTCCTTGCGGGTGCATTTTCCTACATTGAGCATATTGCGTATCCGATCGTAATCAAATCCCTCATCGAGATTTCCAATTTGAAAGTTCTCATATTCACTGATCCTTTCACAAGGATAAAAATTGCCGTCAACATCTACAAAAACTCTTTTCTTACCCGGAACACAGGGACCACCAGGATGCGAAATCTTTAAGCCATCCGTTCCGTTTGTTTTCAACATCTGATACGTTTGCAGAATGGTCGCCATATGTTGCCGTGCAACTTTTGATACTTTATCAAATTCAATTTCTCCCAGCATTGCCAGAAACAGTTTGAATTTTTCCCGGCGCATCATCTTATAATAGCTGTCATCATATTCTATTTGTTCCTTCAAACCAACATCATTAACCTGTGTCACCATGGATGTTAAAGGAGAAAACAGCTCGTCATGATCTAAAAAGTCCCGAACCGCTTCACAATCACACCCCGGGGATAACACCGTATTTGTCATGCATTTTCTATAATACTCTGCATCCTTTTCACAGAGTTTGCTGACATTTTGAGCTACTTTTGCATAGGAACCCTGCCCACCGGCAAACACTCGATATTTATCCTGCACGCTTTCCGGTCCATCTATACTGATCATGACCTCAATGTTGTTCTTGATGATATATTCTATAATTTCATCAGAAACTAAAGTCATATTTGTTGTAAGATTAAACCGAACTTTCTTTTCTGGATATAATTCCTTTACATATTGGACAACTTTCTTTATCAATTCAAATTCGAGGAAAGGTTCACCACCATAAAATCCTATGGTAATTTCTTCAACCTCAGAAGAATGGCTCATGATAAAATCCACAGCACGTAACGCAGTCTGTTCATCCATTCGTTTATTGTTATGTTTACGATTATAATAACTTCCCGAATAAGCACAGTAGGAACAACGAAGATTACAGTTTTGAGTAACTTAAAGCACCATTTGTGAAACATTCTTTTGCAACACACGATCGATCGTACTTGCTGCAGGATGCTCAATATCGGTCAAAGTGCCGTCACAGCAAAAATTATTCTTTTGAAACCTGCCTAAAATCTCTTCATCATCCTGTGTCCCACAGCTATTCAGGAGTCGTTCCAATGCATAAAATTCTTTTTCGCATATAATAACTATTTTATTCCTTTCTCTGTCATACAAACGATATCCTATTGGCAATTTGAAAACAGTAAATGCCATATCTCTTCCCTCGCTTTCTATTTTATTTTCTACTACTCATTCAACCATATTTCTGACCGACCTTGGATTTTCTCCGCACATTGCTCTGCCGTCGTTAGTTCATTGATATAAAATTCATCCAGATACTCCTGCACATCAACGTTATAAGAATTCAGATTGACCAGCGGCAGGGAGAAAATCTCGTTTAGCTGATCTATTACAGCAACTATATCGAAAGGTTCAAATTGATAATTCACAATACAACCGTTATTGCCGTTTTCCACTAAATCCTCCAAACTGTAATAGAGATTCGTTTTGGATAAGGGTAGGTCATTCGTATAGTGGCATGGATTGCCCAAATGGGAAAAATCCATGCGGTCCTTTTCCCGCGGACTAATACAGTATTTGATAAATTCCCAGGCAAGATCAGGGTTCTCACAGCTGGATGGAATAGCGAAATCCTCCCGGGATATGAGTCCAAGTTTGCCATCCGAGCTTAAGAGTGGGTATGGTCCTGCCTCATACTTCATGGGCTGTTCCAAATAGGGCAGAGTGCAATCTACTACTGGCTCCAATGTAGCCAGTGCGGAACGACTCTTCTGTGCGACTCCTCCATATTCTTCATAATCGTAAGATCCCGGAAGGCCAAAATACCTCTCCTCCAACTTACCAGTTTCCTGGAACCGGATCTGCTCATTAAAAAGCCCACTATCCATCAGACCAATCTCCCAATTCTCATAGCTCAACTCCGGGTCGGAGTTTTCTATCGCAGCAGTCCCCTTCAAAAAATCCACAAACTCCGGCGAATCAAACCGGGCTGTCTTTTGTAGCAGGTCCATATATGCGACCCGTTCCGTAGAAAAAAGTACATCCTTGCCGGGTGAAGTAAAGAACAGGTTTAAATTTTTCTCAGATGTTCTTGCCACTTCATACCAGTCCAGAAGTTCCTGTGGGGTAACGCTGATAGTATTAGATAAATCTATTCCATTCTTTTCCAACAGAGGTCGGTTCAAATAAACAGCATTATACATCACAGACATGGGGAACGTTGGTAATTTTCCATCAACAGAATACGCTGATAAAATCTGCGAAAAATATTCTTCCTGGTCAATCTCAGGGTCACTCTCGAAATATGGCTGCAGATCAATGAGTAGACCACTTTTTGATAACTGCACTGGATCTAAGAAGTCGCTCATACCAAAAATCAGATAATCTGCCTCTCCACTGACAAGTTCCGTACGAACATGAGAAAAAAAGTTCTCTTTTTTCATACTTAATTCTTCTCTGGAAAGATTCAAAAGTTCAGCGAAATTAACTGCTTCCTCAAAAGTAATCTTTACATCAGGATGTAACTGCATGAACTCTTGTGCAAGAAAGTTTATATTATCATTTACATAACGCCTTTTTATTAACAATTCCCCGCTTAAGGTATCATTCTCAATAGGCTCTACATCCTGCAGTTCACTTTTATCCGGTCCAATATAGTTGGGAGAATCGTAATCAATCTCCGGTATGACGGTTTCCGAGGTTGGCTCATCCGAAGACTGCGAAGGAGCTTCTGAAGATTCATTAAAGATATCCTCCTGATCACTTTGGCAACCGGTACACCATGC
The DNA here is from genome assembly GCA_002361775.1 of Eubacterium sp. UBA3279. Lineage (GTDB taxonomy): Bacteria > Bacillota > Clostridia > Lachnospirales > Lachnospiraceae > Oliverpabstia. The sequence goes on along the minus strand of DETV01000066.1, from coordinate 401 downwards.
GAGAAGTATCACGGACACTATTAAAAATATTTTTCGATATTTTTTCACCACATCTCATCTCCTTTTTATCATACAAACGTCTCTTCGCCACTATAGAAATAAAGGTGCGATCCATTAACAGAGATCGCACCTTCTTGAAGCACATAAACTATAATACAATGCAAACCCAGCAGAGACATAATCCCTTCATAAAGTTAGTTATCCCTTGAATTCTGCAGACCTCATCACGGTTAGTTCTGAAGTTTCTGCCTCTTTGGGATACCACGGTGTAGAACTGGAACAATAATTCAAGCAACTATTACAGCTACACTTCGCATAGTAACTACTCATAGTTTTGCTCTCTGTTGATTTCCGTAACTCTTTCTTCATATCTTTTCCCTCCCTATATAGTCAAGTCTTTT
>DETV01000073.1:45045-55041 GCA_002361775.1 Eubacterium sp. UBA3279 | reverse complement strand
CACGAAACAATTCGTCAGGCATCTTTTGACTCCAACATCATATTATTTTCTATAGCAAGTTTATTTATCCAGATTGTATCTTCATTTCTATAAGGATTCTTATAAAATCTTTTAATAAACTTTGTAACCTGACTCTTAAAAGACCAATTCAAATCTGAAGATGAATTAATAGAATTAAAATCAGTTACGGTTTGATTTTCATCTACTGTGCCAAGCAGATATCTGAGAATCAATACGTCTGCAAAAGTAAATGGCATAACAATTTGTATCTAAAGAGGCTCTCACTCATCTAAACCTCCTATCAATTCATCCATATCATCATCATCAGCAGCAACAGGACGTGAAATCAATTTATCGCTTACGTCTTCAATTGTCAATTGATAACAAGCTAACACTTTTTCCAAAGTTTCCTTAGGAACAGCATTATGATTATAATTATAAATAACGTAATCTATATATTCATATGGCATATCAATTTCATTACTGGGAACATTTAACTTTGCATTTCCTCCCACGCTACGAAGAAGATTACCTACTCTTTTTTCTATTCGCTCGTTGTCAAGACACAATTTCTGTCTTTGATTTATAACAGCTAAACTTTCTAACCTATTTAATGCCATATCAAAACTTACATTAAATTCTGACATAATTCTGGCAATATCCATTGCCGACAATCCCTTTTCATGAAAATCCTGTATTTCCAGGTCTATAAATCTGCTTACATCATCATCTGGCATTAGCAAACAAGCAGCAAAATAATTTGCTTCCTGTTCCTTCTTATCAGTACTTCGCCCATTTATTGTAATATTATCATCAATAAAAGAAGTATCCTCCTCTAAATGTAAAATAGCATGACCAATTTCATGCGCCAGTGTAAATATTTCTCTTGATAATCGACTACAAGTATTTGTAAAAATCACAATATCATTGTCCTTTTTTACCGTAAAACCAAGATCAGCATTTTCTCCAAAATGTTACATTTTTAATTGTTTTACAAACAAAATTTTCAAATCAGACTCCTATATACGGTAGAATAACTACATACTCAGAGTTTTAATTTCATTTCCTGATTTTCTTCCACCTGAACAGAATATTCTTTTTCCCCTTTACGGATAATTCCTGTAAAAGGTATTTTTCCTGTATGCAGGGTTACTTCTGTCCACTCCTTATCCCAGCAGATATCTATCGTAGTCTGTCCTTTTCCGCAAAGTCCTTTCACCTCACCTTTTTCCCATTCTGGTGAAAGCGCCGGGAGAATATCCATAACCTCAGTTTCACTTTGCAGAAGCATATAAGCAATTCCTGAAGTTCCTCCAAAATTACCGTCAATCTGAAACGGCGGATGGGCATCCCACATATTTGGATAGGTTGAACGAGTCAGCAGCGTATGCAGATATTCCTGTGCTTTTTCCCCGTTTTTCAATATTGCAAACAGGTTGATGATCCATGCACAGCTCCATCCCGTATACCCTCCTCCATGGGAAAGTCTGTATTCCAGCGATTTTCTTGCCGCATTTACCAGTTTTTCATCTTTCCTGAAAATATCTGAGGGGAATAAACCATACAAATGGGATACATGGCGATGTCCCGGTTCCGGCTCCTCAAACTGTTCATACCACTCATACAAACGGCCATCCTCACCAATCTGATACGGCTGCATTTTGCTTTCTTTTTCCTCTATTTCTTTCAACAACTCATCCTGAATACCCAAAATCTCACAGGTTCTTCTAAAGTCCCGGAACACCTCATGAATCAAAGTTAAATCCATCGTTGATGCAATCGTCAGACAACAATTATCTCCCTTTGGAGAAATATAACGATTTTCCGGAGAAGTGGAAGGACAAGTTACATAATACCCCTTATAAGGAATCAGCCAGTCCACACAAAAAGCTGCCGCCTCTTTCAGTATCGGATAAGCAGTGTCTTTTAAAAACTCCCGGTCAAGATGATATTCGTAATGCTTAAATAATTCACTGATCACCCAATTTCCACCCATGGGCCACATAGACCAACCGCTGCTGCCTTCCTGCCCTTTCTTTTCTCCATATGGAATTCCCACCGGATTAGTGCTGTTCCAGTAATCCGCATTATGATGATGCACAAAACCTCTGCAGCCATAATTTACCTGGGCCGTCTCTTTTCCTTTGTCACAGATTCTCTCCATAAAACGGAAATACGGCTCCATACATGCCCCCAGATTCGTGATCTGGGCATGCCAGTAGTTCATCTGCGTATTAATATTGGTTGTCCAGTTACTGCTCCATGGAGCCCGAAGCTCCCAGCTCCAGATTCCCTGAAGGTTCGCCGGAAGACTTCCCTCTCTGGAAGACGCAATAAGAAGATATCTTCCATACTGATAATACAACGCATACAAAGCCGGATCTTTCTTCCCCTGTTTCATCCGGTTCAGGCGCTCATCTGTAGGTAAATCCGGCTCTTCTCCCAGATAAAGGGAAGAGGCGTTCATCAGTTTTTGATAATCCTGAAGATGCTCCTCCAACAACTCTTCATAAGACTTTTTCTCCTCTTTTGACGGGCGTACAGCTCCAACAGCCAGCACCAGTTCTTTCACATCATGGATTACCAGCACATCCTTCTGCTCACCCATTTTTCCATCCGAATACAGAACTTTTACCTGACCGGAAAATTTCATTCCTTTACTGCCTTGTACAAAGTTCTCTGGTCGTGTGGGTATATAATTGGGATCTATATGCTCCGGACACTGTCCCCAAAAAGAGAGCTGCTCCTCCTGGGCTTTCTGCTCCACCTGTAACTGGCTGTTCAGCCCAATCTCCACCCGGGAAACAGGACTGCTCCCTGTGATTCTTATAATAATCGCCTGGGCGGGATAGCTTGCAAAAACTTCACGTTTCCATTTTCCCTGTTTGGTATCATATTCCACAGAAACCACCCCAGTATCCAGATCCAGGCTGCGCCGGTACTTTTCCACTTCTCCCTGTGGCGCCAGAGAAATTTCCAGGTTACCCAAAGGCAGGTAGGATTCGTTATATTCTCCCAGCAGATGTTCTTCCACGCATTTTTCTGCCTCCGCCGGTTTTCCTGCAAAAAGCAGTTCTCTTACCTTGTCCAGATACTCTTTTGCCTGGGGATTATTTTTATCCTTTTCATATCCGGACCAGAGGCTTTCCTCATTCAGCCCCAGCACTTCTTTCCATGGATTCCCCCAAACCATAGCTCCCAAATTTCCATTTCCCACCGGAAGGGTTTCAATCCATCCTTCCGCCGGTTTCTCATACCATAATTTCATTCTCATCCTCCGCATTCTATAAAAAGTATATTCTTACTATCCATCCCATTTTCACGAAGTACTCCCTCGTGACGATTCCCTTAGATTCTCAGTTATCCTTTGTCAGCTTTCGAATCCAGTTACCGTAATTAGCTTTCAAAAATGCGGGTACACATTTAAAGATCTGATCCGCATTCAGACAACAAAATACCACCACCGGAGATGCTTTTACTACAAAAGCCATAAAAAATGATAAGGGAAGCACAATCAACCAGATACTGATCAGATCCATTTTCACCACAAACATGGCATCCCCGCCGCCACGGATAATTCCTGTATTGGTTGGCATCTGATAAGACATTCCCAATACTACCACGCAAAAAATAAGTAAAAAATTATTTGTCATTTTCATTGTCTCCGGCTGCAAATTGTAAAGAGACAAAAATGGTATTCTCAGGAAAAACAGCATCCCGGCAGATAACACGCCGATTCCCAGAAATAATTTCTGTAATCTTTTTGCATAGGTTTTTACCAGAACAAAATCACCGGTTCCCACCGTTTTTCCGATAAGCACCGACGCCGCTGAAGAGGCGCCTACAGAAATCGATTTTACCAGAAGAAATAAGGTAGAAGCCGCACTGTTTGCCGCTATCGCTACGGCTGTCATATGGCCCAAAATCACCGTCTGCAGTGCCGTATTGACACCCCAAAGTCCCTGGGTAACCACCATAGGCGCTGCCACACGAAAGTAATCTTTACATAACTCCTGATCCAGTTTCCAATAATCTGCAAACCGTATATGCAGCTTATTTTCTTTTTTCCAAATATAGAATATCAGAATTATGATTTCAAGTATACGGGAAGTAAGCGTTCCCACAGCAGCTCCTTTAATTCCCAGCTCCGGCATACCACAGTGTCCGAAAATAAACAGGTAATTCATACCGCAGTTAACAAAAAAAGCTAATACAGATAATCGAAAAGCAATTTTAACAACCTCAGCGCTGCGAAGAGTTGCCAGCAAAATCTGTGTTATGGCAAAAAGTATATAGGTAAAGCGAATTACCTGCAGATATTCAGCTCCTTCCTGAATAATCCTCTCATCCGTGGTAAAAAGTCCCACTGCTTTACCGGGAAAGAAACTGACCAGAACAAATAATATTACTGCAACCGATATTGCCGCATACATGGCAACTGCCGATATTTGTTTCATGGTTTCCGTCTGTTTTTTCCCCCAATACTGACTGCAGAAAATCACCAAACCATCCCCCAGACCGTTTAATACCTGCTGGAAAACGAACTGAATCTGATTCACCGCCGCCGCGCCTGACAATGCAGTTTCACTGTATGCTCCCAGCATTACATTATCTGTCAGATTTACACTTAACGTAATCACATTCTGCAGTACAAGCGCCATATACAGAGAGAAGAAACTTTTATAAAATGATTCTTTTTCTGTTTTCATTATTCTATTCCTTATCACTGTTGTCCTTAAAAATATCCAGTATCTTCCCTGTCTCATCAGGCCGGACAGTCAGATCACAGAGAGGTTCGTGTTTCCGCTCCGGCTCCAGCGCCAACAGGCGAAGCTTCTTTTCTTCCAAATCGCAATCCTTCTTTAAGATATTTTCTATCAATTTGTCTTTGCTCTGCTTACAATAAACCATCAAAGTGGGAAATTGACGTTTTACCGTAATGGCTCCACAAATATCCATTGGCATAACCACAGACAGCCCCTGATCCAACAGTGTCCTCACATCCTCTTCCATTGTTCCATACCCATATCCCCCATACATGGTGGTTTCCAGAAATTTAGCTTTTGTAAATTCCTCTGCAGTAATGTAACGGTGACGTTTCAGATTATCCGGATTTGTAGTATAGCTGACCGGATGCACAAACTCGGGATATTCCAACAACCTTTCCATAATCTGATGTTTGCCGCTTCCGCTTGGTCCAACCAGGGCAATGATCGCCGGATGTTTCAGGCTGTGAACACTTTCCACCATAGATAATTTGATCTGATGTACCAACTGTAAAAAATCATCGTATCCATTGACGGACAACACCCCTGTCGCATCCTGATTCCATGGTTTTCTGAAAAGAACCGGGAAATTACTGTTACTTTTAAAAATATTGTGATTCGCATCATCCAGAGTAATATCAAAATGCACCAGATGTTTCTGGCTTCCCATAATAATATTTTCATCGGGGAAATCCGGGAATGCTTTTTTGATCTGCCTTACCCGCACACCCATGAATTCCGGGGCAATGGCAGTGATAATAAACACTTCTCCCTCATTCTGAAGCTTCTTCATGAATATTTTAGATTCTTCTGTCACATACTGGCGTTCATAAAGTTCTATATTCGTATAATACTGTTTAATTACGGATGCTTTTCCTGTGTTTTCCCAGGAAGTAATATCATGAAGCTTCAAATCCAGTCCAAAATCCCGATTCGCAAGTTCAATAGCTCGGGTATTCAGATCGCACAGAACATCATCCCAGTCCACCCCAATTGTGATTTTTCGTAAACCCATAGTATTTCCTCCTGTTTTTGAAATATTTTATAACAAACCAACGGAAGAATTATTCACTTCAATCTGACACATTTTCATGGTTTCCAAGGCTGCTTCATGGGTTTGGGGAGTAACTCCTGCGCAACAACTGCCGTCTACAGTTATCCGGTTATCCGGATACACCACAATCAATGTTTTTTTCATGGTAATCTCCTTTCCATTTCTTTTCCCATAACTGATAATAAGGTTCCTGTTTTATCACTGCTGTGACTCCAGTAAAAGATTCCTCCAAACTCTTCTTCTTTTACATACTTGCATTTGCAGCGTATAGATTCTTCGTCATCATAACTGTAAAATGTATGACCATCATATAAATAGGGGGCTTTTGCCTCTTCATCCCAATAACGGACAAATCCATTTTTATTTATATAATTTTCAACCAGATCATGGTAATCCGGTCCATAATCTGCCCCGGATTTTGTTGCCTGCAAGAATCCATGATACCTGTTTGGAACATCATACCACACCCTTGAATAAAATGCAGTTCCCATCAGCAGTTTTTCTTTGGGAAATCCCGCTTTTTCAAATAAACGAAGAGCCTGATCACAGCTATTGCGAAGAATATCACCTGTAGAAGAATACAGACCTGTATGGTGACCGGTCAGTGCATGCAGATTACTTTTCAAATCATATGTCATCAGACAGACATAATCCAAAATCTCTGCCATTTTTTTCGCCTCAATAGCTTCCACATAAAACAAATCGGCTCCTGCTGCAATAGAAAGCGTTGCCTGCAAACCCTGGATTTTTTCTTTTACCTTCTTACAAAGAAGGGTATAATTATATTTATCCTCCGGATTGCAATCCGCTCCATTTGTGGAAACGCAGGGATATTCCCAGTCAAAATCAATTCCATCAAATCCTTCTTCCCGAATCAGCTTTTCACAGGATCGAGCCACTTTCTCTCTCAATTCTTCCGAAGCGCTGCACCGGGTAAAGGATTCCGGGGAATCCCGCACCACAGACAAAATTATTTTTATATCCGGATTCCACTTTCGAATCTGAGAAATCTGTTTTAAAAAGGGATGATGATTAGCTGTAATTTCCCCTTCTCTTGAAAGAAAACCAAACGCCACATGAATATGGGTTAAAATCTTTGCCTGTTCTTCCGTTACAACAGAATCTTCATTGATATATCCCAAAATTATTTTTTTATTCATTCTCACTCATCCTCCCCTTTCATCTTCACAATACCATCTCCGCTTACAGATTCGAAAAAGACTTTTATCCCTTCTTTATCCTTCAAATCCAGAAACTCCTGACTGTTTACCCGGACTGCCTGATTTACTTTGATGTCCCCAATAATACTTTTTCCACATACATAACAGGTTTTTCCCTGGTCATTCAAAAATATTTTCCCATCTCCATTGACTGTTTTTATATAAATATTTTCTGCTTCCAGGTGTTTGCCCGTAATATCTCCGTTGATAGTCTGACACATAAATGTCTTCCCCCGGATTTTCTTATACTTCATATCACCATTGACCGTTTTTAATGTAATATTTTCACATTTTATTTTTTTCAGATTAATATCGCCATTAGAAGATTCTATATGAAGTTTTTCAATCTCATCAGGGATTTCCAGTATAATCTCTGTCATACTTCCCAAAAGGCTTTCAACAAATCCGGACAGAGTACCTTTTTTTCCTGTTTTTACTCTGCCAAAGTATGAGGTTCCCTCCCATGTATGTTCCAGATATTTCATATCATCCGGATCTTCTGTGTACACATGGAAAAGTGCATCTTTGGATGGGACTACTTTTATATCTGCGGATTTACACTGAAAATGTATTGTTGTAAGTTTTCCTGAAGAAGCATTTTTCTCATCCTCATTTGTTTTTCTTTTCTCCCCAATAACCCGTTCTATTTCTTCAAAAGGCCTTCCTATCTCATTTGTTACATTCCTGGTATCCTCCAGAATCTCCCGAATTTCACAGACAATCTCCTCTGGATCTCCCAGGAATTCGCAAATTTCTTCTTCTGTTTGTCCATGTTCCATTCCATCCTGAAAATGTTCTTCATAATCCCGGATAATTTCTTCTGTATAAACTTTATCGTAGGGCTTTAATGATTGTACAAGATGGTTAATGTATTCTTCTTTTTTCACTATAAATACCTCCTAGTTAATTAATCTCCCAATAGCCGCTACAAATGCTTCCCATTCCGCTTTCAATTCTATCTGATATTCTTTTCCCTTAATAGTCAGGTGATAATATTTTCTTGCCGGACCTCCTTCTGATTCCACCAGGTAGGTTTCCACATATTCTTCATCTTTCAGTTTTTTTAGTATGGGATATAAGGTACCGGCGGCAATAGACATTTCTCCGGAAATCTTTTCTGTAAGTTCGTAACCATATTGATCTCCTTTGGCTAGCAGGGAAAGTACACATAATTCCAAAGCGCCCTTTTTAAACTGTGCATTCAAAAACATCCCTCCCATTTATTATTTACTATATATTAACACATACTATTATACATTACAATATAGTATGTAATATTTTATAGTTGTAAATATATTTTTCAACATCTTTCATACCAAAAAACTGTTGCTTCACGATTTTATTTTCATGAAGCAACAGCTCTTTATTCAAATTATATATATTTTTATTGGATAACTCTGTAAATTTCCTCTGCCGCAGCCATTCTTTCTATCTCTTCCTGATCAATATTGGCACATCTTTCATATTCTCGAAGAAATGCGGAAGCTGCTGCCCCAGGGCTGTCGGCATTCTTCACTCTCGACAGCAAACCCGGATTGTAAACAGACAGATAAGCAATCAGACTATCCAACTGTCCGGTAATACTGCCTATACTTTTTCCCGCATCAATCGTATAATGGCACAGATATTCCTTAATCACCGGATCAGTAAAACCACATAAGCCATAACCATATCGTCCACCGGAATACAATCCAAATCTGGAACTGACAATCACTTCTTCTCTGCTGATTGCGCCACTGTCAACCATAGCCGTATATTGAGCGCTGGATATTCCTGTATTATGAATAGAACCAAACTCCAGAGAAGACGCTTCAAAAGCAGGATAGGATTCATTTGCAATATTTGCCATAATTCCGGCAATTCCGGCTTTTGTAAATCCCAAGGACAGCAGATAATTTTTTATCACATCTGCATTACTGCCCTCTTCATCATTCACTTTCACCACAAAACGGCGAATGGAAAGGATCTCTTCTTCATCTGCATCGCGTTCATGAATAATACCGGATTCTTCATCTTTTGCTTCCACAAGCTTCCCTTGTCCGTCATATAAAGCCACATGATTTTTATAGCAGATTACATCTCCAGCCTGGGCATCTTCAAGGCTTTCAATTTCTTCTCCCAGATTTTTCCATTCTTCCACATCTGCTATTTTCCCGTCATAAGCTCCACAACGGGTCAGAATTTCAAAAACAAAATGTGATGCATCAATTCCTTTATCTAACGAAGTTCCCCCATCTTCAAACGGATGATTCAGAAAATAATCTGCAAATGTTATAATTCCTTCTCCTGTACTCTGGCGCACATCGTAGACAGTTTTTACAGAATAGTCAAACGCTTTATTGTCTTGCGGACTGATAAAAGGTTCGGCTTTTTTCAGTTTTTCCTCTCCGGTTTTCTTTACATATCTGGCGGCTTTTTTACCTGACTGAAGATATTCTTTTTTTACAAATCCGCGAACATCTCCTGATTCTATGTACACCCAATCTTTATTTTTATCTTCGATCACATAACAGAGGCCTTTTCGGGGAAGTCTTCCTACGACCCGTGAATTCAAAGACGTTCCCTCTCTGATATTTAAAAATGTGTCAACTTTTGCATAGGCATACACTTTTTCAATTTTCCCAAAACCTTTTCTGTAATCTATTGTAAAATCCTCAGGTTGTATAAAATATTTGCTGTAATCAATATGATTCACCCAGTTGCCTAAAATGACATCTTCAGTCTCATCCTGAGAAAGAGAGTCTGCATTTTCACTAGCGGAAGCTTCCGGCTGTGAAACTTCCGGAGTAGGCTCCGGCGTTACTTCTGGCGTCACTTCCGGACTTGGTTCCGGGGTCACTTCCGGGGTTGGCTCCGGCGTCACTTCCGGACTTGGCTCTGGCGTCACTTACGGACTTGGTTCCGGCGTTACTTCCGGGGTTGGCTCCGGCGTTACTTCCGGGGTTGGCTCCGGCGT
>DETV01000073.1:0-44702 GCA_002361775.1 Eubacterium sp. UBA3279 | reverse complement strand
CTCCGGCGTCACTTCCGGGGTTGGTTCCGGCGTTACTTCCGGGGTTGGCTCCGGCGTTACTTCCAGATTTGGCTCTGAAGTTACTTCTGAATTTGTTACAGGTATCTCACTGGATACCGCTTCATTCGCTGCACAGATATTTGTGGCCGATGGAATTTCTCCTGCCTGAACAGGAGGCACTGCGCTAAAAATCATTCCTGCCGCCACCATCGTTGTCGTTACCTGGGCGCTGATTTTCTTTAACGATTTCATATATATCCTTTCTGTTTGTTTTGTAATTTACGCTATATATTCTGTCTATTCTTGCTTTTTTTATTTTACACCTGCATTTTTTTCACGTCAATAACTTTTAACCAGGAAACATCTCTGGTGTCAACTCTATTTGAGGCGCTTTCAAAATTTCATTCAACTGGTCAATATTTCTCGCCCCACATACGGGAAATACCTGAAATGGCTGCTGCAACAACCAGGAAATTGATAATGACTGCAGACTATATCCGGTTTCCTTCTGTAGTTTTGTTAACGTTTCATATTTTTTCAGATTATCTTCATTCCAAAACGCTTTTTTCATTTTCTCAGATAAAAGTTCCGGTCTCTGAATCTCCACTACTTCTCCCCTGTTCACCCTTACTCCAGCCTGTTTCATTTTTTCAAACCATCCGGAAGCAGTGGCAGAAAAAGGAATCAGCGGAGTTTTGCTCTCCTTATGCCACAGATATTCTTCTTCCCGAACCTCCACCAGCGTAGGATCCGGATTCATATTTCCCCGGGGATTGACAGATGCCATACTCCACTGATTGGAAACTCCACAAATTCCAGAAAGTCCCCGGGACTGCATATATTGTTCCGCTTCCTGCAAACGATATAACTGATAATTAGAAAATCCATAATAGCGAATTTTCCCTTCTCTTTTCAGTTTTTCCATGATGTCAACAATCTCTTCCATCGGTTTATCCGTATCATCCCGATGAAGCCAGTAAAAATCAATCACATCTAATCCAAGAGTTTCCAGACTATTTTCCAGATCTTTCCGTATTTCTCTTTCATTTACCCGGGAAATATGTTCCTGTCCTCCAAACAAATAGTGCGCTCCCTTTGTGGCAATCACCACATTTTTATAAGCGCCCCGGGATTTCAGCCATTCTCCCAGTATCTGTTCGCCACAATTTTCCAGTCCGGGAACCCACCGGCAATAAATATTTGCCGTATCAAGAAAATTTCCCCCTTTTCTCACAAACTCATCCAATAATTCAAAGGACTGCTGCTGACTTAGCTGTTCTCCAAAAGACGCTGTTCCCAGACAAACATTACTCAGCCGCAGATCTGTATTTTTCAATATCTGATACTTCATAAAACCACCCTTTCTTTGCTTCTCCTACTATCATTTTAAAGCAGGAAACTTATATTTTCAACAGAAAACTTCTTGATGGTTCAAAGCAGGTATTGTATACTGAGTAATGAAATATTGTAGTAGAGGAGTGACTTTCATGAAATTTATTTATCCGGCAGTCTTTCGCAAAACTCCAGAAGGAAATTATACTGGATTTTTCCCGGATCTGGAATCTTGTCAGGTTACAGGCGATACCCTTGATGAAGCTATGGATAACGCCAACGATGCAGCCTACAACTGGATCAGTGTGGAATTAGAGGAAGAAGATTGTGAACTTCCCACTGTATCTGATGAAACAGACCTGGATTTGGAAGAAGGAGACATTGTTCGAAATATTCTTGTGAATATTCGGTTTATGGAAGGATGGGATGAATAACATAAAAATCTCCCCTGGAAATCAGTACTGACACTAATATTCCAGAGGAGATTCTTATTTTTATTGTACTTCTGCGCCAAAAGGCATCAATGCCAACTGGGCCAGTTTAAAATGTTGAAGACCAAAAGGAATCCCAACAATGGTTATACACAGCAGACATCCCAACAGAGCGGAAGATAACGCCATTGGTAATCCGGAAAGAAGAAGCCAGATTATATTTAACAGAAGAGAACCTGCTCCTCCATGATAGGTGATCTCTTTACCAAAAGGGAAAAAACTAAGGGAAGCGAACTTAAAACATTGCAACCCCACAGGAATCCCTATAATTGTAATACACCACAAACAACCGGCAAGAAGCCATTCCAGACCACTGATAGCGCCGCCGCAAATAAACCATAATATATTTCCCAGACAACCCATATCTGTATCCTCCATAAATCAAAATATTTTTCTTTATAAAGGTATACCATGTTATCTTTTTCAAGTCAAAGCTATTTTCCTTAAGTATTTCTTAGAAAATCTTAAAATCTGTATCCTTTTAGAATTTTTTCCAGGTGTCTTTTACAAAAAGAAGCAGCAATGGGAAAATTTCCAACCGGCCTGCCAGCATATCAAAAATTAACAAAAGCTTTGCCGGATAAGAAAACAATCCAAAGTTTGCAGAAGGTCCTACCAATTCCAGTCCCGGTCCGATATTATTGAAGGTAGCTGCCACTGCAGTAAAGTTGGTGATCAGATCAGTACCCTCAAAGGCCAGTATCAACAGAGAAAATCCAAAAATCAACGTATATACTACCATAAATACATTAACATTTCGAACCACATCATGCTCAATCGATTTTCCATCAATCTGAATTTTTCTCACCTGACGGGGATGCAGATACTGCTTGATTTCTTTTCTCATGGATTTTAAAAGAATAATAAACCGGGAAACTTTAATTCCCCCTCCCGTACTTCCGGCACAGGCTCCCACAAACATCAGCATGATCAACACAGTCCTGGATACTTCCGGCCACACATTAAAATCCGTGGTAGCAAAACCCGTGGTAGTGATAATGGATGCCACCTGAAAAGCCGACTGCTGTAACGTTTCTCCAAAGCTGGCGTATACCAGTCGAATATCCCAGGCAATTAAAAAAATCGCCGTTGCAATTATGATAAGGTACCATTTCAACTCTTCACTTTTTAATGCCTGTTTCCATTTTTTTGCCAGCAACAAAAAGTATATATTGAAATTGACACCAAACAAAATCATAAATACAGTAACCACAACCTGAATATAGGTGGAGTAACTTCCCATACTGTCATTTTTTATACCAAATCCACCGGTACCTGCTGTACCAAAAGTGGTAGTAATTGCATCAAACCAGGGCATACCCCCAAATAAAAGGAAAATAATCTCCAAAATTGTCATAAAGATATAAATTCCATAGAGGGTTTTTGCCGTAGAGCGGACAGTAGGGGTTAATCTGCTCACAGAAGGTCCCGGACTCTCTGCTTTCATCAGGTTCATGTGAGAACCGCCTGCCAATTTTAAAAGAGACAATAAGAAAACCAGAACACCCATTCCACCGATCCAGTGGGTAAAACTTCTCCAGAACAGAATACCCTTAGGTAAAGATTCTATCTCACTAAGAATACTGGCTCCTGTAGTGGTAAATCCGGATACGGTCTCAAATATAGCATCTATAGGATGAGGGATTACTCCACTGAACACAAAGGGCAGGGAGCCCATAAAACTCATCAATATCCAGCTAAGCGCCACCGTAACAAATCCTTCTCTCACATAGAAATGCTGTCTTTTGGGACGAAATACTACCAGAGGAATTCCAATCGCCAAACAAATCAGTATGGAAAAAAGAAAAGGAAGTACATTTTCCCGGTAAATCAGACCTACAATAACAGGAGGCACCATAAAAGCCGCCTCCACATTAAATACCCATCCTATGATATATGCAATACTTCTATAATTCATTTTTCTCCCCCCTACCGCATGAGAATATCCTGAATATCATCCAGGCCTCTCTGTGTAGTTACTACGATCACGCTGTCTCCTACCTTCATGCAGTCATTTCCTCTGGGAATGATCACCTCGCCTTTTCGATGAATACATCCAATCAGAAGATTACTTTTTAATTTCAGGTTCTTCAGGGGAATTCCTACTATCTGTGCATTATCTTTTACAATAAATTCCAACGCTTCCGCCTTATTATCTAAAATATGATATAAAGTTTCCACGTTACTTCCAATGGAATTTACTTTTGCCCGGGTATACTGAAGAATATAATCTGTGGTTATGTATTTGGGATAAATTATGCTTCCCAGATCCAGTTTATCCAAAATATGGTCAAAAGAAATACGATTTACCTTTGTAACCAATTTTGCCTTTGAATTTTCCCGGGCAAAAAGAGCCAAAAGAATATTTTCCTCATCCATATTGGTTAATGTAACAAATGCTTCTGCATTTTCCAGATTTTCTTCCAGCAAAAGTCTTTTGTTGGTACCATCTCCATTTACAATCATAGCCTCCGGAAGCACTTCTGCCAGCTTCTGGCAACGCTCCTGAGATTTTTCGATAATTACCACTTTGATTTTTGATTCCAGCAAAAGTCTGGCCAGATATATGGCAATTGTTCCTCCACCCACTATGATACAGTTTTTCACCTGATCCGTTTTAAATCCGATGTTTTTAAAAAATGTAGCTGCATTCTTAGGTGACGCGATAATTGTTACAAGATCACCATTTTGCAGAACAAAATCACCATTGGGGATATACGCTTCTTCTCCCCTTTCAATCCCGGATACAAGAATATCGCAATGAGCTTTCTGAGGCAGTTCTGCAATAGAAATCTGATCCAAATGAAACTCCGGTTTCAGACGGAACTTCAAAAGTTCGATTCTCCCCTTGGCAAAGGTGTCAATTTTAATAGCAGACGGGAATCGAAGCAAACGTGCGATTTCTGATGCTGCAGCCATCTCAGGATTAATAATCATGGAGATTCCCAGACTTTCTTTAATAAAGCCCAGTTCTCTGTTGTACATGGGATTTCTTACTCGAGCCACTGTCTGACAATTTCCCAGTTTTTTACCGATCAGGCAACACAAAAGATTTAATTCGTCAGATCCGGTCACCGCAATCAGCAGATCTGTATTTTCCACATCTGCTTCCGAAAGCGTGGCAATACTGGAACCATTTCCTACAATCTGCAAAGCATCCAGATCATCTTCCACATCCTGAAGACGATTTGCAGAAGAATCAATAATTGTCACTTCATGTTTTTCTGCTGTCAGTTCTTCTGCCAGGGCAAAGCCTACTTTACCACAGCCGATAATTATAATTTTCATACTTCCTCCAAAATGTAGTTCTGTTCTCTACATTAATAAATATAAAAAAATCTTTATGCCGTTTTCAGCCGGCATAAAGATATTATATCATTGCTTTATAAATACACAAGAGGTTTTTCAAAAAGTTCTTCTTACCTTCTGGCCAATTCCCCTGTAATGTCCTCCCAGGTAACTCCTTTTTCAGCCATCAGTACCATAACATGGTATAAAAAATCTGAAATTTCATATTTTATTTCCTCTTTATCAGGATTTTTCGCTGCAATCACGATTTCTGTACACTCTTCTCCTACTTTTTTCAAAATTTTATCAATTCCCTTATCAAAAAGGTAATTTGTGTAAGAACCTTCTTTGGGATGTATCTTTCGATCCATGATCACATCATATACTTCCTGAAATACCCTCAGGGGATTCGTATCATCATAGGGTTTTTTCACCAGTTCTTTATAAAAACAGCTCTTATTTCCTGTATGACAGGCAGCTCCTACCTGAGACACCTTCGCCAGAAGTGTATCATTATCACAGTCCAGAGAAATTGATTTTACATATTGATAATGACCGCTGGTAAGCCCCTTTACCCAAAGTTCATTTCTGCTCCTGCTCCAGTATGTCATTTTCCCTGTTTCCAGAGTGGTATAAAATGCTTCTTTATTCATATACGCCATCATTAATACCTGATCTGTTTTGTAATCCTGAACAATTACAGGAACCATCCCATCCTTGTTGAGACGAAATTCCTCCCAGGACACCGGGCTTTCAAAGGTATTTACCCGTATTCCCTGCTGTCTGCATTCTTTCTTCAGTTCCATCCTGTCAAGCTCCAACTGACTGATGGTTCTTCCGCTGATTCCGTCAATCCGATCCTCTTTTAAAAGCTGGAAGATTTCTTCTTTTCCCAGAGTATTGGTATGAAGAAGTACGGGAAGATTCGTCTTACTCCTGATTTCTTCCTGTAAACCTTCCAGACAGAGGATACCTCCCGCATACTCTTCTATCAATTCCTGATGATTTTCATATTCTGACATCATGAAAATGCTGACAAGAATCTTTTCTTTTCCAAATTTTGAAGAAACCTCTTCAAGAATCGCCACATTACTCTCTTTGGAAAAATTCAGAACTGCTTTGTGACATCCTGCATAAAGCAGTTTTTTCACATCTTCCATCCGTTTTACATTTCCTGCTCCTATCACAGGAACTTCTGCCGCCTGCACTATTTTTTTGATCCATCCGATAGCTTCATCATGTTCTGCGTCATTGGATGAAAAATCAAATACCAACAGTTCATCGGCTCCTGTGTTTCCATACTCTCTTGCCAGTTTCAGAAGGTCTCCATCTCCAAATAATGTTTTTTGCCCGAAACCGGTCACTGCCTTTCCTGTATTCATATAAATACAGGGAATCATCATTTTATAATCCATATACATCCTTCTTTCTTACAGACTGCCCTTTGTTGATAACACACCCTGTATTCTCTCATCCTGCTGTACTGCTTCATCCAGAGCTTTTCCGAAACTTTTAAACACACCTTCCATAATATGATGATTGTTCGTTCCGTCCAAAAGTTTCAGATGAAGATTCATTCCCGCTGCGTAGCTTACAGCATAGAAAAATTCCCTTGCCATTTCTGTATCCATATCTCCCGTTTTGGGAACGGTAAAATTTACATCAAAATTCAGATAAGGCCGTCCGGAAAGATCTACAGCACAAAGAACCAGAGTTTCATCCATAGGAAGGATTCTGTCACCGAACCGGCAAATACCCTTCTTATCTCCCAGAGCCTCCCGGATAGCGGTTCCCAATACAATTCCCGTATCCTCGATTGTATGGTGACTGTCTACCTCCAAATCCCCTTCCACTTTTACTGTCAGGTCAAAGAATCCGTGGCGGGCAAATCCATCCAACATATGATCAAAAAAACCAATTCCTGTATACAAAGAAGTCTGTCCTGAACCATCCAGGTTCAATTCCATATATATCTTTGTTTCTTTCGTGTCTCTTTTTACACAGACAGCCCTTTTTTCTTTCAGATTTGTGATTTCCATGATCAATTTTCTCCTTTCTCGAAACGAACGGCAATGGAATTGGCATGAGCTGTCAACTGTTCCGATCTGGCAAACTGTTCTATATCTTTATGGACAGGTTCCAATGCCTGCCGGGAATAATAAATGATACTGGATTTTTTCACAAAATCGTCTACAGATAAAGGTGAAAAGAATTTAGCCGTTCCGTTGGTAGGCAAAATGTGGTTTGGCCCTGCAAAATAATCTCCCAGCGGTTCACAACTATATTCACCGATAAAAATTGCCCCTGCATTCCGTATCTTTGTCATAACCTCAAAAGGATTGGCAGTCACAATCTCCAAATGTTCTGAAGCAATTTCATTTGCAGTATCTATAGCTTCATCCAGGGAACCGGCTACAAGGATATATCCAAACTGATCCAAAGATTTCTGGATGATTTCTTTTCTTTCCAGTTTCTTAACAAATTCATCCACCTCGCTGCTTACCTTTTCTGCCAGTTCCCGGCTGGTGGTGATCAGAATAGCGGAAGCCAGTTCATCATGTTCTGCCTGAGATAACAAATCCGCTGCCACATATCTGGGATTTGCTGTCTCATCTGCCAATACAAGAATCTCGCTGGGACCTGCCACTGAATCAATACTCACATGACCATACACCGCTTTTTTAGCCAATGCCACATAAATATTACCGGGACCTACAATTTTATCCACCTTGGGAATGCTTTCTGTTCCGAAAGCCAGGGCTGCAATTGCCTGCGCCCCTCCCACTTTATAGATTTCATCTGCCCCTGCTTCTTTTGCTGCTGCCAGAACGGAAGGATTTACCTTTCCCTGGGCGTTACAGGGCGTTGTCATAATAATCTTTCCCACACCAGCTACTTTTGCCGGCATAATATTCATCAGTACAGAAGAAGGATATACCGCTTTTCCTCCCGGAACATATACCCCCACCCGGGAGAGAGGGGTGATTTTCTGTCCAAGCATAGTTCCCTGTTCCGTACTCTGGAACCAACTGTTTTGTTTTTGCAATGCATGATACTTTTCAATATTTACAAGAGATTTTCGTATCACCCGCAAAAGAGCAGGATCAATAATTTCATATGCTTCCTGAATTTCTTCTTCCGTTACCCGAATATTAGAAGCATCCAGTTGCGCGTGATCAAACTGCTTTGTATAGGAAAATAAAGCCTCATCTTTCTTCTCTTTCACCTGCGCGATGATTTCCTGTACCCTGCTTTCATACTCCCCATATTGACTGGGACTCCTTTTTAGCATATTTTCCAGAATATTTTCTGTGGTTTCTTTTGTCAACGTTACAATTCTCATAAATCAACCCTCCCGGATCACCTTTTTTAACTTCTGTATCAACTCAGAAATTCTTTCACTTTCCATTTTCATACTCACCTGATTAACCACCATCCGGGCTGACAGCGGACAAACTTCTTCCAATACGGAAAGCCCATTTTCCTTCAATGTGGAACCAGTTTCCACAATATCACAAATCACCTCCGCCAGTCCTACAATCGGCGCCAGTTCAATAGAACCATTTAATTTGATTATCTCTACAGTCTGATGCTTTCTATTATAAAAATAGTCTTTTGCAATATTGGGATACTTGGTGGCTACACGGATCAAATGATGATGTTCCAGAAGTTCTTTTGCAGATTCCGGTCCGCAGATACACATCCGGCATTTTCCAAATCCAAGATCCATCACCTCATACAGATTTCTTCCTTCTTCCATAATAGTATCACGGCCTACCACACCAATATCTGCCGCCCCATATTCCACATAAGTGGGAACGTCAGGACCTTTTGCAAGAAAGAACTTTAATTTTAATTCTTCATTTACAAAAATCAGTTTCCTGGTATTTTTATCTTTCATCTCTTCACAGGTAATTCCCACCTGCTCCAAAAGTTCCAAAGTTTTATTTGCCAGACGGCCTTTTGTCAGAGCAATTGTCAGATATCTCATATCTATACCTCCTGCCTGCCGAAACTTTTCCAGCTGCACATTCTCGTCTCATCTGTGTACAAGTTAATAATCTGAATTTCCTCCTCCGAACGGGGACAGATAATATCGGTAAACTGATGACGTTTCCCATAGGAAATGTAATCTTCCATTGTTTTTTCTTTTACCATACACATACACTGCGCCTCCATCTGGTGAGATCTCTGTTCCCGGGCAATGGTAATCGCCAGAGAACGGCCTTCCTGGGGATACAGGATCAGAAGTTTCCCTCTCATCAGTGGAACCTCTATATTCTGTCGCTCCAAAGCGTTCATCACCTGTTCCATCACCAGACCAAAACCTATAGCCGGAGCAGGATTTCCAAAGTGTTCCAGCAGGTGATTATACCGTCCGCCCTTCACCAGCGGCTCTCCGGTTCCATAGGTATAACCCTGAAAAATAATTCCCGTATAATAGTTATATTGACTTAACATCCCCAGATCAAAAGAAATGTACTTTTCATAGCCATATTGGCGGACTACCTGATAAATATCCTCCAACCTTTCAATTGCCCGTAAAGCATTGGGATTATCTGTCAGTTCTTTCGCTTTTTCCAGTACATCCAGGGAACCGAACAGACGGGGGAGCATGGAAAATACAGTTACCAGTTTTTCCGGAAGGTTCAGACTGCTCAAAAGTTCTTCCACTCCAAAATAGTTTTTATTGGAAATCAGTTCCCGAAGAGTTGCCACTGTCTCCTCGGATAACCCTGCTTCTTGAATCAGTGATTTAAAAAAATCCACCTGACCAATACTGATCTGGAACTCCGTAAGACCGGTTTCTTTCAGAAGTTCCACTGCCAGAGCAATCACCTCTCCGTCCGCATCCACAGAAGGATCTCCAATCAACTCTACTCCCATCTGTGTCGATTCCTTTAATCTGCCCTGATAACTGGAATTGTTGATATATGTATTTCCCCGGTAACATAACCGAACCGGAAGATCCTCCGGATGAAAGTACATGGAAACTGCCCGGGCAATCGATGGAGTAAAATCGGGCCGTAAAACCAATGTATTCCCCTCCCGATCAAAGAATTTGTATAATTCTCTGGAAGGTATGGTTCCCACCTGTCTGCTGAAAACATCAAAAAATTCAAAACCCGGCGTTTCTATATTTTCATATCCATAAGCATGAAAAATCTTCTGCAGTTTTTCCTGCAGATATAATTTACGTTCACACTCTGATCCATATACATCCCTCACTCCTTCTGGAGTATGAAATAGTTGTTTCATACTGTCTCCTCCGCTTTATTATGCTAATGTGCTACCAAGATAATAAGCAAATTATACTGACAATTATATTGATTGTCAATCCCTCTCTTCCAGATCTCTTTTGATTCCCTCCAGATAAGGAACAAG
This sequence comes from Eubacterium sp. UBA3279, assembly GCA_002361775.1. Classification (GTDB taxonomy): domain Bacteria; phylum Bacillota; class Clostridia; order Lachnospirales; family Lachnospiraceae; genus Oliverpabstia. Next base: position 34,206 of record DETV01000073.1, on the reverse strand, counting down.
AATTCCTGAATGAGCAGGAAGAAAATAGTTTGGTTTTAATTCTTCGTACCGAAAACGTTTCAGGCCTCCCCCTGCTCCCCGCTCCCAAAATACCAGAAGATCCCTCAGGGGAAGGTAATAAAATTCATTGCGGGAAGAAAAAAATATAATAAGGAATGCAATCCCCTGCTGTTTTTCAAATTCCTTCATAAACTGAATCTGATGTTCGTGGATATTAGCCAGAGGAAATGCATTTTCTTTACATTCCTTTGCATCAAAACAAACGGGGATTCCCTGTACAGCTCCAATATAATCCACCGTACTTTTCTGTTCAAAATAAGCCAGCGTAATCTGCCGGCTCTCTTTTGCAATGCGTATAGGAGTAATGGGCGTAGGTATCTTCTGTATCAAAGCCAGACCTTTCTCTCGATACTGCTCATTACTTCTGTTAATCAGGTCTTCCAGGGTAGACCCTCTGAGACCTCTGGAATTCCAGGTTGCCATATACTGCTTCCTCTCTATTCAATCGTTCCAATTTTATCAAAGGGATAATAACGAAATACTGCTTTCGCCAAAACATTTTCTCTGGTTACATATGTATTTTCCCACATACGGGAATCATTTGATTTATTTCTGTTATCTCCCAGCATAAAGTAACATCCTTCCGGAACCTGATAAGGTCCAAAATCACCTGTTGGAATTTCTTTCAGATACGGTTCTGCAAGGGGTTCTTCTGAATTGTTCAGATACAACAATCCATCTTTTATCTCTATTGTGTCTCCGGGAAGACCCATCACTCTCTTGATATATAATTCTGACTCATCATCCGGATATCTGAAAATCGCAATATCTCCCCGCTCAGGATCTCCAAAACGGTAGGTCAGACGGTTTCCGAAAACCCGGTCCCCGGTCATAATCGTATTTTCCATGGATCCTGAAGGAATTACCGCATTGATCAGGACAAAGTTTTTAATCAGAAACACCACCACCAGAACCACCAGAACCATGATCACATCTTCCATCAGTTCTCTTCCCAGGCTGTTTTTCTTTTTTGATGTTTTTTTAGAAGTCTCGTCCTTTGTTTCCTGTATATTTTCTTTTATTTCACTCATAAATTTCCTTCTTTCTGCATCTTATACACTCTGTTCCCGTTCACATATTTACAGAGAAAGCTCCTTCTTTACTTTATCTGATAAAGGGAAGGATAGCAGCACTTTTTTCAAATCCTCCGATAAAGGAGTATGAAAAATCTTTCCCGCCAGATTTTCAGGAACTTCTTCACTGTTTGGAAACTGAATCTCCCAGGCATGAAGAAATTGTCTGTTCAATCCTGTGACTTTTTTCAATTCTCTGTTCCAGATTCCATCTCCATATTTTTCATCACCTGCCAGCGGATATCCCAAACTGGCCAGATGACATCGAATCTGATGAGATTTTCCTGTGATCAGATCCACTTTCAGTACAGTAACCTTTCCATCCGTCCATAAAGGTTCATAAGCAGTCTCTATCAAAGAGGCTCTTTCTGATTCTTTTTTATATACCTGCACCCGGTTATCCTTTTTATTCTTTACCAGCCAGGCTTTCTGTGTCACCTTTTCTTTTACCTCTCCCTTTACCAGACAGATGTAAAACTTTTTCATGGAACGCTCCTTTAAAACACGGGACAATATCTGAAGCCCAGCCAGACTTTTACCTGCCAGGATCATCCCACTGGTATTTCTGTCCAGTCGGTTACAGACAGAAGGATGAAAAGTCTCCAATTCCTTCTCAGTGATTTTTTTCTGTTTCAACAGATAGCCAATAATGTATTCCACCATTGAACTGTCTTGCGGCAATGCTTTCTGAGATAAGATTCCCGCCGGTTTATTGATAAACAGAAAATCTTCATCTTCATAAATAATATCCATAGAAAATTCCGGATACGAAGTAAATTCCTCTTTTTTCGTTTTTTCTGCTCCCCGAAATTTTTCTATTGTTTCTTCTGCTAAATACAGAGAAATCTGATCACCCTGTTGTAAAATTTCTTTTCCCTCTGCCTTTTTATTATTCAGGAGAATATTCTTTTTTCTAAGCATCTTATATAAAAAACCGGAACCAGCTTCCCGGAAATATTTTTTCAGATATTTATCCATTCGCTGGCCCGCATCATTTTTACCAATTTCAAGTTTTCTCATATTACCTTATACCCTGTTTATAATGAAATTGCCAGAATTATATGTTTGATCAGTTCTGCCCTGGATAAATCAGGGTAGCGGGAATCCGGTTCAAAAACGATATCTTTTTCCAGTTCCTCCTGATGTTCATTCAGATAATCCAGCCGTTCCAGATACGGTTTTAATTCTGTCATTACTTTCACATCTGTCTTGTAACCATTTTGCTTTAAAATTTTTTTTACATGCTGCTCCACAAACTGGGGAGAGCCTTCTATGCGGGAAGAATATCCTACTACCTTATTCCCGCATACCGCAAAACTTTCCACAAAAGTACTTTTTTCATATGTGGTCAGATACATCTCGTAAGCCATTACCAGATTCCCTGCATGACTGCGGATTTTTTCATAGGCAGCCGAATCCATGGGCTTTTGCATCCACATCATAATTGTACTTACCAGAGATCTGCAGGCCGGCAGACAACCCACCAGAGCAATAACCGTAATAATATTATTTTTTGTTTTTGTTACCAGAACGCCTCCCACAAAAGCTGCCAGAGGAATGGCAAATAAAATCAGTGTGGTCAACAGCCTTTTTATCTTTTCTCTGTGAATATAACCGAAATCACCTTTTTTTGCTTTCATATTTTGTCCTTTCATGTATCTTTTTTCACGAAAGCTATTTTACCAAATTCTGCTCTCTTTACCAATAGATTTTGATAATTTTTCGAAAAAGTTTACTTTTTCGACGATTTCTTTTTATGAACATTGCGAATCGTCCGTTTTTTCCCTTTGTTCTGTGCTTTTTTCTCTGTACCGGACTTTAAAGCAGAATTTCCATAACTCTTTTTTCCATCTGTATGACGAAGGGGACGTAAAAGACATTTAGGACCAAAGCCTATAAGATCTTCTCTTCCACCTTTTTTCAGCGCCTCCTCCACCAAACTGTGGTTTTCCGGATTCTTATACTGAATTAACGCTCTTTGCATGGCCTTTTCATGGGGATTTTTAGGAACATATACTTTTTCCATAGTTAAAGGATCCACTCCCGTATAGTACATACAAGTGGATATGGTAGAAGGCGTAGGATAAAAATCCTGTACCTGCTCCGGTGTAAATCCCAGATCACGAATATATTCTGCCAGTTCTATTGCTTCTTTTAAGCCGCATCCCGGATGAGACGACATAAAATACGGAACCGCATACTGTTCTTTTCCGCTTTTCCTGCAGCAGGACTGGTATTTTTTCAAAAATTCCTGATAAACTTCATGAGAAGGTTTCCCCATTTTTTTTAACACCACATCTGAAACGTGTTCCGGAGCCACTCGCAATTGTCCGCTTACATGGTAATCTGTCAGTTCCTGAAGAAACGGCGATTTTTTATCTGCCAGAACGTAATCAAAACGAATTCCTGATCGGATAAAAACTTTTTTTACCCCAGGTACTTTTCTGATTTTCCGAAGAAGCGCCAGATAATCCCCATGATCCGCTTCCAGATTAGGACAGGGTTTTGGAAAAAGACACTGCCTGTTGGAACACGCTCCCTTAGTCAGTTGCTTTTTACAGGCAGGCTGACGAAAATCTGCAGTAGGTCCTCCCACATCATGAATATATCCTTTAAAATTAGGGTCTTTTGTCATTTCTTCTGCTTCTTTTAATAAAGATTCATGACTCCTTACCTGAACGATTCTTCCCTGATGAAAGGTTAAAGCGCAAAAATTACAGCTTCCAAAACATCCTCTGTTGCTGGCAAGACTAAACCGAATTTCTTCAATAGCGGGAATTCCCCCTTCTTTTTCATACATAGGGTGATACGTCCGCATATAAGGAAGATCATAAACGTCATCCATTTCCTGCTTTGACAGCACATACGCCGGAGGATTTTGAACGATATATCCCTGATTTCCATAATCCTCAACCAGCGTTCCTCCCTGGAAAGGATCTGTATTTTTATATTGAACCGCAAAACTTCTGGCATACTCCATTCGATCTTTTTGAATCGCTTCAAAAGACGGCAGACAAACAGGGTTGGGAATATGATCCAGTGTTTTACTTTTATAAACGGTTCCCCGTATAAAAGTGATATCTTTTATATCAATTCCGGCTTGTAAAGCATCTGCAATCTCTACAATAGAGCGCTCTCCCATTCCATAAGAAATCAGATCCGCTCCCGCATCCAAAAGAACACTCCTTTTTACCTGATCTGACCAGTAATCATAATGACCCAATCTTCGGAGACTGGCTTCAATTCCTCCCAGAATAACAGGAGTTTTTTTATAACTTCTCCGAATCAGATTTCCATAGACGATCACTGCCCGGTCTGGCCGTAACCCCATCTTTCCTCCCGGTGAAAATGAATCCTTCTGTCGGTGCTTTTTTGATACCGTATAATGATTCACCATGGAATCCATATTTCCTGCCGATACAAGAAATCCAAGTCTCGGTTCCCCAAACACCCGGATACTTTCATCTTTTTTCCAGTCCGGCTGCGCTATGATTCCCACCGAATACCCTCTGCTTTCCAGAACCCGGCTGATGATCGCAGGTCCAAAAGAGGAATGATCCACGTAAGCATCTCCGATCACGTAAACGAAATCCACTTGTTCTATTCCTCTTTCTCTGCATTCTTCCATAGTTACAGGTAAAAATTGTCTGTTCATGGTTTCAACACCTCATACGTTTCTTTCAGAATATCGTAGTAATCCTTAATATAATAATCAGCCAGTTTCCTTTTTTCTTTCCGCTGATCCTGACTGAACACATCCTCCACCGCGCAGGTTTTCATTCCTGCCCGTTTTCCTGCCAGAATTCCCATGGGAATATCTTCTAACACAAGACATTCCCTGGGTGATACCCCCAGTTCCTTCGCCACAAGAAGATAAATATCAGGATGGGGTTTTCCCCGCTCCACATCACAGCAGGTATGAACGGAATCCAGATATTCGGATACATTCTGCGCCTTAAGCACCGCATGCACCAGTTCTATCCCATTAGAACTGGCAATTCCGGTACGAATATTGTGTGACTTTAAATATTCCAGAAATTCTCTTGCTCCCGGTTTCAATTTAACCTGGTGGCAATACTTATCCCTCGCCATATCCATCCATTCTTTTTTTATTTCTTCCAGCGTATCTGAAAGCTGAAATCTATCTTTAAAATACGTGGCAGTCTCTGTAAGACTCATCCCTTCAATATCTTTTTGCAGCCGGGGCGGAAGTTCAAAACCACGTTTTCCCAGATATTCAATATCAATATCTTTCCACATCCACATGGAATCCACCAGCGTACCATCCAGATCAAATAAAACTGCTTTAATATTATGTAACATTCCTTTATCCTTTTCCAGCTATATTTCTTCTTTATCCACTCCCAGAGAAAGCTTTTCTCCCTGAGTCAGTTCACGAAACTCTCCCCTGTTCAGATCCGGAGGCAATTGCAAAGGTCCCATAGAAATTCTTTTCAGATACACTACTTTTTTCCCTCTGGCTTCAAACATTCGCTTCACCTGATGAAAACGCCCCTCCTGAATAGTAAGAAGAATCTCTGATTTCTCTGCGGAGGATAAAATCTTCAACTGTGCCGGAAGTGTCAGTTTCTCATCTCCAATATCAACTCCCTGGGCGAAGGCTTCCTGATCTTCCTTGGAAACCTGTCCCTGAATCCTGGCATAATATGTCTTATCCACGTGTTTTTTTGGAGATAAAAGACGATGAGATAAATCCCCGTCATTGGTAAGCAACAGTAACCCTTCCGTATCTTTGTCCAGCCTCCCCACAGGAAACAATCCTTTTCTCAGCTCTTCCGGCAAAAGAGAAAGTACCGTTTTTTCCCGGGAATCTTCTGTTGCAGACACATAGCCGGAAGGTTTATGCAGCAGAAAATATTTATTTTTTATATAACTTAAAATTTTTCCCTGGACAGCCACCTGGTCCTGTGATACGTCTATCTTCTGATCTGGTTTTTTTGCAGCTTCCCCGTTAACAGAGATCTGGTTTTTCCGTATCATTTGTTTGACCTGAGAGCGGGTTCCCACCCCCAGATCTGCCAAATATTTATCCAAACGTAAAAAATCACTCATAAAAACTCCTACTGCCAGCGCCAGCCGGCGTAATATTTATTTTTCAGGCTGTTTCCTGCCAGTTTTCCCCATCCCAGAGGATATCCCTCCAGACAAACCAACTGCCAGCCTTTGGTATTTTTTATAGAAAGATCCGACACACCCAAAGTTTCTCCCTTCAGATAACGAATAACCCGGTCATCTTCCCTGGATAAGGAAATACAGGAAGAATAAGAATCCTCTGTCAGCGCCATAGCCAAAGCCTGTGACGGCTCAAATCTTTTCTTTTTACACTCTCCCAGATAAAGTCCCGTTCGAAGATACCGAAGTTTTTTCGGCATTCCATCTTCTTTTCCTATTGCATATAACCGTTCACCCTGTAACCGGAAAATAAGGTTTTTATTTTCCCATAAACGGGGACAATTTTTCAAAAACTCTGCTGCCTCCTCAGGGAGTTTGTCCGAACTTTCTTTCTTAATGTTTCTCTTAGACCCGCTGCTTTCCTTTTCAAGAAGCGCGACAAAATGTCCTTCTCCCTTCATCCGGTGCGGAAAAATCCGAACGCAGTCCGTCAGCCCTCTTCTTCCGTCAGCAAACCCTTCATAAGGTTCGCAGGAAATCAGACGCATATCCGGACGCTGGGAAAGCAGCCACTGGATCGTCCCCTCATTTTCTATTTCACTGAAGGTACAGGTAGAATACACCATTTTTCCTCCGGGTCTCAGCATATCTGACGCCTGCAAAATCAGCTCCCGTTGTATGTTACTGTAATACTCCGGTCCCTGTTTTTCCCAGTCTGCCATCATCCGTGGTTCTTTTCGAAACATTCCTTCCCCGGAACAGGGGGCGTCTACCAGGATTTTATCAAAAAACTCCGGAAATTCCTGTACCAGCCGACATGGATCCTCACTGGTCACGTATATATTGGGAATACCCATAAGTTCCAGATTTTTCAATAATGCTTTTGCTCTGCTGTTACTGATATCATTTGCCACCAAAAGTCCTTTTCCCTTTAATCTTGCTCCCAGTTCTGTAGCCTTTCCTCCCGGCGCCGCACAAAGATCCAGCACAAAATCTCCAGGAACCGGAGCCAGCCGGTCTGCCGGCGTCATAGCGCTGGGTTCCTGAAGATAATATAAACCTGCATAATAATAAGGATCTTTCGAAGGTACTGCATTCTGATAAGTAAATCCATTTTGAATCCATTCCACCGGCGTCAATGGAAAAGGCGCTTTTTCCCGAAACTTTTCCGGAGAAATCTTATATCTGTTTACTCTCAGCCCACTCTGAGGAACCTCCTGATAACTTTCCATAAAAGCTGGAAATTCCTCCCCCAGAAGATTCCTCATTTCATTTTCAAATTCTATCGGTAAATTCATCCTGTCTTATCCTTTGTCATAATATTCTTTCACTCTTCCATCTCGCTGGTGACTGCCTGAGCCCGGTAGCCTTCTGCAATAATGTCCAGTTGTTGATGAAAACGCTTTAATTGCTGTAAATCATTGGAAGCATAAATCCGGTAAAACTCCGTCTGAATCTTTTCCACTTCCCGTTTATTTGATTTCTGATAAAGATTCTCAATATTACTGAGAATATCCATCACAAGGTTTCTCTGAATCAGAGAAGAATTCTGAGCATTCATAATCTCACTTCTCACTGAGGACATCTCATGATCCAATGCAATAATCGCATCCGCTGCTTTAGAAAGACGTTCCTTCACATGAGGCGGTATATTAGTTTTATATTTATACTGCAGCGAATGTTCAATAGTTGCCCAGAAATTCATAGCCATCGTTCTGATCTGAATCTCCGCCTGCAATTTTTTCGGACCGTTAATTGTTTCCACCTGATAATAAATCACCAGATGATAACTGCGGTAACCACTTTCTTTCATATGAGTGATATAATCTTTTTCACATTTAATTTCCATATCGGAACGATGTGCGATCAAATCGGCAACTCTTTGTATATCCTCCACGAACTGGCAGATAATACGCACCCCCGCAATATCTTCCACCTGATCTTCCAGTTCTTCAAAAGGAATTTCCTTACGCTTCATTTTTTCCAGAATACTGGTCACACTTTTTACTCTGCCCGTAACCTGCTCAATAGGAGAATATAAGCCTCTCTCCCTGTGTTCTCTGATAAGATGGTTAAATTTTTCCACCAGCTCTTTCACGGCCAGTTCATATGGGCTTAATATCTCGCGCCATAATTGTATTTCCATACTGTTTCCCTCTCCTTATTCTGTCTTCAAATTCAAGTCGGTAATTCTTACCTGTAAATTATAACATAAATCTCTCAATATTGATACTGCTGTATTTGATTCTCCAAAAGTACCAACAGAGAATAGGGGTTGATGCTCATTTCTTCTTTGTTCCTGTCTTCTATGTAAATCCCCAGATGAAGATGTACAGGAAAACATCCGCTGGTCCCCTCCGGTCCATATCCCGTATCTCCCATCAATCCCAGAAATTCACCTGGATAAATCCTGTCTCCTACACGGAAATTTTTTCCATAAGAAGACAAATGGGCGTAATAAAAATAACATCCTTCCGGACTTCTTATACCCACCCGGTATCCACCCAGGGGCAGCCATCCCACCTGTTCCACGACTCCTGCGCTTATACTTATCACCGGATAATAACCGCTTTCATCTTTTTTTCCAAAAATATCAATTCCCTCATGGGTTCGTTTCCCCCCATAGTGCCGGGGAGTTCCATATCCGTTTTCAAAGAAAAATTCTTCTTCTCCCGATGGCGCAGCTACAGGAAAATATACCAGATCCCATATAATCTTTTTATAAGCAGCAGCTAAATCTTTAAAAGCATCAGGCTTTTTTTCCTGATAAAGTGAAAGATTCCTTTTTAAACGACCAGAAGAAAAATTTATTTTTCTGTCCAGAGAAAAATCATATTCCACCATCAGAGCTGCCAGACATTCTGAAAAATCCAATGCTTCTTCCTGAGAAAATTTCTGTATTTTTTTCCAATTATCCGGACTGATCTTCATCTGACGAAATTCTTCTGTCTCCTCCATATGCTCCTGCAGTTTCCTGCATATGGAATAATCCACAATACGGGAAAACAGGATTTCCTGAAAGAACACAAGACACAATAAAAGCAGGCACAGTCTGAAAAATTTTTTCAATCCATCACCCCAATCCTTTATATCTTATGCTTCTTTTTTCATTTTTAGAACACATTTTGACAATCAGTCTCCCGTTCTGGAGGATTTTCATACTGTTCTGGAAAAGGGAAAGAAATACCTCTGGAAAGGCCCCAGCGGATGCGGAAAAATTACAGCAGTCAATTTACTTCTTGGCTACTATATTCCCACCCGGGGTACTATAGAAATAGACGGGATTGCTCTGAAACCTTTTCAGAACATTTATTCCTGTTTGAAGATTGACAGCCATAACGAAAATGGAGTTATCGCTTTAATCATTTCCGGATGATTTTAATGCGACAACTCCATTTTTTAGTTATTTATTACTCTTTAATACTCTCTAAAACCTTCACCAGATACTCCCACATTCTTGCAGTAGAAGAAATGGAAAGTTTTTCTTCTGTAGTATGAATATCCTGCATGGACGGTCCAAATGAAACACAATCCAATCCCGGAATCTTATCATAAAACAGACCACATTCCAGTCCTGCATGAATCGCCTTTACATTCGCCTCTTTCCCAAAAAGATCACGATACACATCTGCCATCAGTTCTCTTAATGCAGAATCCTTCTTATATTCCCAGGCAGGATAATCGCCTACAACTGTGTATTCCCCTCCTAAAAACTCTGTAAGATACTGGATTTTTTCTGAGACAAATTGTTTAGCGCTGCCCACAGAACTTCGAATACCACAGGAAGAAACTAAAAATCCTTCTTCTATTCTCAAAACTCCGATATTATTGGAAGTTTCTACAAGGCCTTCAATTTCTCCGCTCATTTTTTCGATTCCATAAGGAATATTCATCAAAAAGAATACTGTTTTTTCTTTGCTCATCATATCCAATGCTGAAATTGTTTTTGTTCCCTGAGATACCATATTCACTGTAATATTATCGTCTGTGCCGCTATATTCTTTTCTCAGATTCTCCTGATAGGAAGCAGCAAATTCTTCTGCTGTCTTTCTATCCTCTTCCTCAAGAACCAGCACAGCTTTGCATTTTCTTGTTATGGCATTATCTTTTGTTCCACCCTCCAGCTCAGCCAGAGTAAACATTGTTTTCTGTCCCAGTTCATAAAGAAAACGTCCCATTAATTTGTTGGCGTTTGCCCGGTTTTTATCAATCTCAGCTCCGGAATGGCCTCCAACAAGACCGTCAATCACAACTTCCAGGACTTCTCCTTCCACTTCCCGGAAAGATAAAGGAATCTCGCTGATACCTGTCTGGCCTCCTGCGCAACTGATCCAGAGATATCCCTCTTCTTCAGAGTCCAGATTAATCATATATTTTCCCTGCAATACTGAAGCATCCAGATCCTTCGCTCCCAAAAGTCCTATCTCTTCATCTGTGGTGATCACACACTCCAAAGCAGGATGCTTCAGCGTATCATCATCAAGAATCGCCATCATATAAGCCACAGCAATTCCATCATCCCCTCCTAAAGTAGTCTGATCTGCAGTAATATAGTCTCCTTCTATCATCAGTTTCAAACCATCTTTTTCAAAATCATGGGATGATTCCGGTGTTTTCTCAGCTACCATATCACAATGTCCCTGAAGAATAGTCACAGGAGCAGCTTCATAGCCTTCAGACGCCGGCTTGTAAATAACCACATTATTATATTCATCCTGATAAACCTTCAGATTTCTTTCTTTTGCAAATGCCACCAGATAATCACTGATTTCTTTTGTATTACCTGAACCATGAGGAATTTTACACAATTCTTCAAAATATCCGAATACTTTTTCCGGTTTTAAACCACTTAACACTGCCATCTTTATCGACCTCCATTCAAATTCATTTTGTCATATCTAAATCAAAAAATCAAGGCATATATAATATAAAGTAACCGGCTGTCGGTTACTGTTCTCACGGTACTATCCCGAAACACAAACCACTCTTAATACAGGAGGATAATAAATGAAACGTCTATGCATCTTTTCCATGATTTTAGCTGCGCTGGGGTATCTTCTTTTCTTCCCTCAGAAAGCCTTTCTGGCTTCTGTAAATGGTCTGAACCTGTGGTTTCATACCGTACTGCCTTCTCTGCTCCCGTTTTTAATTCTTTCTGATTTTCTCATACATACCGGATTGATTCCCCGGCTGCTCAATCATTTTCGGTTCTTTTTCCGAAAATTTCTGGGGCTATCTCCCTATGGAGGCTATGCCCTGTTTTTAGGCTTATTCTGCGGATATCCCATGGGCGCCAAATTAACTGCGGATCTGTACCGGGAAAACAAAATTTCCCAAAATGAAGCCCAGTATCTTCTCACCTTCTCCAATAATGCCAGCCCCATGTTCGTAACTTCTTACATTTTACTGAACAACCTGAACCTGCAAGGATATACTCTGGCCACCTTCTGCATTTTATATACCTCCTCTTTCCTGACCTCTTTCCTTTTCCGCATTATATACCATCGATTTCAGATCGAGGACTCTGTACAAGAAGAAAAAGCTTCCCTTCGCGCTTCTTTTACCAGGCTGATCGACAGCTCGATCATGAATGGATTTGAAACAATTACCCGGTTAGGAGGATATATCATTCTTTTTTCTATCGGGGCATCCATGATACTTCAATGTACCGGTTCCTTTCCGGGACTGGCGCTATTTCTTCCCGGTATCGTGGAAATCACTACGGGAATCCACGAAATCGCAGCTTCTTCTCTGAGTATAAGCGCAAAATATCTGTCGGTTCTCACCATTACTTCCTTTGGAGGAATTTCAGCCCTTGCACAAACAAAGGGAATGCTAAATGGCACTCCCTTATCCATTACAAATTATTTTATTGGAAAACTTATCACTGCTCTCTGGACTTTACTCCTGGGACTCTTATTCCTCGTCATCCAGAGTATCATCTGATTCAAAAGTAATATCATCTGTCTCATTTCCAGAAGATGCAGGTACCTGCGGAGACAGTTCACTTCTGTTTCTTGTAACCACATCATAACAGCTCTGAACAGAAGTAAGGAACGCTCTGTATTTTTCCCCGGAATCATTGATCGCTGTAGACATGATCTGTTCCAGATTTGCCAGCATATCATCTGTATAGGAAATTGCGCTCAGACGGATATTATTGGCGTCAATGGTAGCTTCATCAAGAATCTGCTGCGCCTGTTTATTAGCATTGGCAATTGTCTCATTTGCCTGAGCATATGCCTGCTGCATAACTTCGTGCTGGCTGACCATTTCTTTTGTTTTTGCCTGGGCTTCAGCAATCAGACCATCTGCTTTTGCCTGGGCATCTGCCAGAATCGCATCCTTATTACTGATAATCTTCTGGTATCTCTTAATCTCATCCGGAGTTTTCAGCCGGAGTTCTCTTAAAAGCTCTTCCAGTTCTTCTTTATTAACAACAATCTTTGTGGTAGACAATGGCTGGTACTTACAGCTTTCCACAAACTCTTCAATTTCTTCAATAATCTGTTCAATTCTGCTGCTCATAATGATTCTCTCCTTATTTTAACAAAATTTTCTATGTACTTCATCAACAACAAATTCCGGTACAAATTTAGTGATATCTCCACCGAAAGCCGCCACCTCTTTTACTGTAGTGGAACTGAGATATGCATATTCCAGACTGGTTGTAAGAAACATGGTGTCGATATCCGGAGCCAACACCCTGTTTGTCTGTGCCATCTGAAGTTCATATTCAAAATCTGTGATTGCCCGCAATCCACGGATAATCACCTTGGCATCGCACTGTCTGGCAAATTCTACAGACAAACCGCTAAATGATCTAATCTCCACATTCGGCAGATTTTTTGTCGCTTGCTTTAATATCTTAACACGTTCTTCCACAGAAAACAACGGACTTTTTGTAGAATTGTGCAAAACGCCGACAATTACTTTATCAAAAAGCTCCGCTCCTCTGGAAATAACATCTAAATGTCCATTAGTAACCGGATCAAATGATCCCGGATAAACTGCTGTTGTCATACTTTTCCTCCCTTTTTCAAAAACAGATGACGATTTGTCTTATAACATTTTTCTTTTATAATCTCATATCCCATCTGTTCCACCTCCGCCATACTGCAGGTAAGGGATGCTTCTACCACAATGAGCGTATCTTCATCTATCAACGAAGTATCCTTTAAAACTTCCAACACCTGAAGCTCCAACCCTTTATTATAAGGTGGATCCATAAAAATACAATGAAAGGGCGCTTCTCCATCCATTCTTTTCACTGCTGATACCGCATCAGACACTATCACTTGCGCCTGTCCATCCAAACGGGTAAACTTAAGATTCTCCCGAATACAATCTGCCGCTTTTTTCTGCTGCTCTACAAACACACACAAATCAGCACCCCGACTTAATGCCTCGATGCCGATTCCACCACTTCCCGCAAACAGATCAAGGAAACGGCAATCAGCCAGATAAGGCTGAAGCATATTAAATAATGTCTCTTTGATTCTGTCCGTCGTAGGACGTGTTTCCATTCCTTCTATTGTTTTCAAACGTAAACTTCTTGCTTTTCCTGCTATTACTCTCATAAATTATCTTATCTGCTCTCTCCATTCCAGATCCCCACGTTCCAGTCCCAGAATCAGAGACTCAGCCGTAGCAATATTCGTAGCTACAGGAATATTATACCGGTCACAGCAACTGGCAATCTCGTAAACGTTGGGTTCTTTTCCACTTGTCATGTTAGGATTGTGAAATAAAATCACAAGATCCATAGCATTTCTCTCAATCATCGCTGTAAATTGTTTATCCCCGCCAACAGATCCCGCCAGGAACTTGTGTACATGCAGATTGGTTACTTCTTCAATTCTGCGGCCTGTAGTACCTGTTGCATAAATCTCATGTTTTGCTAAAATCCCCTTATATGCAATGCAAAAATCCTCAATCAGACTTTTCTTGCTGTTGTGTGCAATTATCCCAATATTCATGCTAAAACCGCCTTCTCCTGAAAATTTAGCTTTATTATATCAAATTTCAAAGTATACTTCAATTGTTTTTGTTGTATTTTGCTAATTTTTACTTTCACTCTGCTCATAAGAGCATGAAAATCCGACAGCAAAGTATTTGAAGATAAAGAAGCTAAAAACTCTTTTCTTATACTATTATAACCAGAAACTGCCAGTGTATTTTTGAATTTAATTCATATACTATCAGCGTAACAACAAGTTACAAAAAACAACCGATGCAAGGAGGAAATCAAAATGTCTAAGAATTCTAGTAACTCAACAGCAGTACCTGAAGCAAAAGGAGCATTAGATCGTTTTAAATTTGAGGTTGCCAATGAACTGGGAGTTCCGCTCACAGATGGCTATAATGGAAACCTGACCTCCAAACAGAACGGATCTGTAGGCGGTTACATGGTTAAAAAAATGATCGAAAACCAGGAACGTCAGATGTCCCAGGGTTCCGGTATGGGAAGCAACATGTAACAGAACACTACTGTTAAAACAGGAGAGCGCTGGAAGTCCAAAAGGATTCCCACGCTCTCCAGGTACATATTCCGGTTAACTTTACATTTCTTCCTGTTTTTCTGCTATCCGAAGCAATTCTTCTGCCATATCCATAATTTCCTGTTGTTTTTGCTTTACAGCTTCCACCTTTATTTCTTCTTCCGAAAGAGCGGCATATAGATGAATGGTGTTTGCCAGTTTCCATATTTTTTTATTTTTCTCTTCTGCTTTCCGGCATTCGCTTTGGATACTTTTTACTTCTTGCTCCAGTTCTTTTCTCTGTTTTTCAATTCCTCTTAAAGATTTTTCTTTGCTTATCAGCAGAAAAATCATACTTACAAAGAGTACTGCTCCCCCTGCCCCGATAATATATCCCATGCTTTTCCCCCTTACGCCAAAATATCCAGTACCCTTTTTCGCAAAGTCTCCGGTTTAATTTTAAAATAGTCGAAGGCATACTCATCAAACCATCGGATATACTGTCCTCCCACATCTCTGGTAGGATTTTTTTGCCGATCCATCATAATCCTTCCGTCCCGGTATTTTTTTACAATTTCAGGAAATGCAATTCCTCCGCAAATATCCGGCAGGGTTAATGCCAGGGCAAGCGCAGACTGCCATCGTCCATCTTCAATATTCAATTCAACTTCCTTTACCCTGTCCATAAAGGTAAAACTCACATCACCTTGCGCCATTATTCTTCTCCTTATCTGACAAATCACCTGACGGAATTTTTATGTCAGATGCTTTTTTATTCATGAAATTGCAGGGAACTTAATAATTCTTCTACAATTTTGCGGGGAATATCCGGATAATCTTTGATACTTTCCAGAAATTCTTTTGTATTTTTGCTCTGAGGAAGCATATAACCACTTTCCCTGGAAATATCTTCCCCCATCAGACGGCAGGATTTTTCGATAGCTCTACTCAATGCATCCGGAAATTCTGAAGCTATTTCCTCCGCCTGACATTTGCTCTGCATCAGTATGCCCAACGCTTCTGTTACCGAATTCTCTTTTTTCTGCTGTGGAGGAAGTTTTTTTGGCATCATGGAAATGGCAGAAGAAGGACAGACTTTTGCGCATTCTCCACAGCCAATACATTTCTTTTTGTCAATAATACTATCTTCTGTATCCGTTGCTCCTGTGGGACATACATACAGACACAGACAATCTTTAGTACAAAGTCGAAGATTTCTTACCGCATATCTTTCTCCCATCTTATGCCCTCCTCTCTATTCTCTCAAATTTCCAATCAGGTACTTTACATACAGGACACAGCTTGGGAGGTGCATCACCCAGATAAATAAAACCGCAAACGGTACAAACATAGACTCCCGTATACTGCAACATTTTTTCTCCCTCAGTTCTGTATCTTTTCAATAAAACTTCCTGCATCCTTGTTACTTTTTCACTCCATACCAGACATCGCAGCGCACCCCGATCCCCTTCTTTCCCGGCTCTGGCATTTGCATAAGGATAATGTACCGATAAATCTTTTTCCAGTAATTCCAAAATTTTAAGATTGTCATCCTGTTGTGATGACTCAGCCTTTGTCTTAAAAAAATCTGCAAGTTTCTGAAAATTTTCTGATTCTTCCAAAAGGTACTGCTTCTCACACCCTCTCGCCAGATTGGAACAAATAACACTCAATTCCATAGCAGAAAGTTCTCTTTCTTCATGAGGTTTTTCTATTATAACCTCTCCGGCCTCTTCCTGCTCTTCTTTTTTTTCACGAAACGCTTCTTTCCCCGCTCCACACCAGGGACATTTCCATTGTTCAGGCAAATTTTCCCATAGAGTACCAGGAGCAATTCCTGCTTCAGGAATCCCTGTTGCTTCATCGTAAGTATACGAGCATACCGAACATACCATTTTTTTCATAGCTTTGTATCCCTCCTATATTCGTTTTTTCACACCCTCAGTTACTCCTCCTTTTCATCACATTCCCAACACTCTTCTAATAACACAATTATATCATTTATCTGCTTTTTCGTCATTATCTTTCTGATTTCAGAAAAATATTTTACCTTTTCAACGTAAAAGATACCGGATATCATCTCTGATATCCGGCATCTTTTATGCACATATTTTATTATAATTCAAAACTTCCAGTCACATCACCGTTGATCACATAATAAGCTGCACACTCTTCTGGTTTTACGTAGATTTTCAAATCCACAAGATCTTTTACTTTATTGCCCAACTCTTTTGTCCAAATCTCTTTTACTTTATCCAGGAGATCTTTATCCAGAATCTCTCTTCCGGCAAACTGCATACAAATTTCCTGAGTTTTAGCCGGTGCTTTCTTTGCCGGAGCCTTTGAAGCTGTTTTAGCAGGCGCTGCTGCTTTTGCATCTGTTTTGGCTGCTGCCTTAGCCGGTTTTACTGCCTCTGCCTTTACTTCTGCCTTCTTTTCAACAGCAGGTTTTGTTGTTGCCTTAGTAACTACTCTTTTGGCTGCCATATTTTCATTTCCTCCTCAATTCGAACAGTCCACTTTACATTACCTGAGTAGTTTACTCCAATTTGACGAATTTTGCAAGTTATTCCACGCTTTTCATGGATTCTACCATATCCAGCTTACGTAATTTAAAATGCATAAACAAATTTACCAAGAAAGAAAACAGAAAAGTCAGCAAAATACTGTAGAAAAAACTGGCAAATTTAATATTCCGGCCAAACATCATCAAATCAATTTCTGCGGTTAATATAACAAAACGATGAAGAATAAGTCCAAATACGACTCCCACCATGGAACCGATTACAGTAAGAACCACATTTTCCCGGAATACATATTGGGACACTTCCAGTTCATAAAATCCCAGTACCTTCAGCGTGGCTAATTCTCTCCGCCGTTCACTGATATTAATATTATTCAGATTATACAGTACCACAAAAGCTAACATTCCCGCTGCAATCACAATTACATAAATAACAGAATCCAGACTCTTGAGCATATCCGAAACCCTGTCGTTGACCGAACTCAGAAAAGATACATTCAACACTCCGGGATATTTCATATACCGTCCCTGAAAAGCCTCTTCAAATTCCTCTGTGTTTTCTGCGTTAATAGTAAATATTTCTGTATACTCCGGAGCTTCTCCATATAATTTTTCGTATACTTCCGGGGACATATACACATAATGGAAGAAATAATTCTCAACGACATGGCTGACTGTCACATCCATCTTTTCCGTGTCTCCATCTTTCAGATAAATCCTGTCTCCTTCTTCCACGTCCAGAAGCTTTGCCAGCTTTTCTGTGATAATGATCCCTTCTCCATCCATTTCATATACTTCTTTTGTAATCCGGTTTTTCAGATTTACAAATTTTTTGAATTTTTCCAGATCAGAAGCCACAACAATATATGAACTTCGCTCCACATCGCCATGCCCCACATCCACAGAAGATTCCAGCGCCGCCATATAATCTTCTATATCCGGATCCGTTTGTATGTTGTTCCAGACCTCTTTTCTTTCTTCTTCGCTGCTGTCCATATCCAGACTGACAGCTCCGGAATAAATCCGGATCTCGCCAAATTGTTTTTCACCTATCGCCATAACAGAATCCCGCAAACCAAAGCCCACCATAAGAAGTCCCATACAGCCTCCGATTCCCAATACCGTCATAAAAAATCGTTTTTTATAACGAAACAGATTTCTGGCAGTAGCTTTATTGGAAAAGCTGAGATGTTTCCAGATAAAACCAATCCTTTCCAATAAAATCCGTTTTCCCGATTTTGGCGCTTCCGGTCTCATCAAAGAGGCGGGAACTGCTTTCAGTTCTCTCCAACTGGCCACTCCAGCCGCCATCACGGTAACTCCCACCGCAAGAGCTGTCGAGGAAATCGAATAACCTGCATATAAAGGAGCCCTGATTACAGGAAGGTTATTATACAAAATTCCATAGGCCCGGATAATGATCACAGGAAGAGTTAACTGACCAATCACCAGTCCGATCACACTTCCCAGGAAACTGGCAAGAAATGCATACCACAGATATTTTCCTGCGATAGCTCTCCTGCTGTACCCCAAGGCTTTCAGAGTACCAATCTGCGTTCTGTTTTCTTCCACCATCCTGGTCATGGTGGTAAGACAAATCAGAGCGGCTACAAGAAAGAATATAGCCGGAAATACCTTTCCGATAGCTTCGATTCTCTGAGAATCCTGCTCATATTCCACATAAGTCTGAATCGAATCTCTTCCAAGAACATACCAGGTGGGAACTTCCAGATCATCTAATTCTTTTTGTGCTTTCTCCAGTTCTTCTTCTCCATCCCGAATCTCTTCCAGCGCTTCTCCTGATTCTTTATCAAATTCTGCTTTTGCTTCCTGAAGATCTT
Source organism: Eubacterium sp. UBA3279 (assembly GCA_002361775.1). Lineage (GTDB taxonomy): Bacteria > Bacillota > Clostridia > Lachnospirales > Lachnospiraceae > Oliverpabstia. The sequence continues at coordinate 15,095 of DETV01000073.1, read as the reverse complement.
CTTCTTTCTCTTTCAGAATTTTTTTTGCTTTTTTAATTTCCTTTTGGCCATCTTTCAGAGTTTCTTTTCCCTTTTTCAGTTCTTTTTCTCCCTGAATAAGTTTAGATTCTTCAGAATCCAAAAGCTGACGGGCTTCTTTTAGCTGGGCTTCTCCCTGAGTAATCTGCTGTTCTCCTGCCTGTAACTCTTTTTTAGCGGCAAGAATCTGATCGCGACCCTGTTCCAGCTTCTCTCTGGATGCAGAAACTTCTTTCTTCCCTGCTTCCAGTTCTTTTCTCTTTAGCTCCAGTTCTTTTTTCCCCTGCTCCAGTGCAGTCTTTCCCGCTTCCAGTTCCTTTTGATATTGAATCAGAACTGCCTCCTGTTCAGCCAGTTCTGATTCTCCCTTAGCCAGCGCTTTTACTCCCTCATCATAGGTTTGAATCAGTTCTTCCACCTGGCGGATCCCGGCTTCCAGTTGATTATAAGTATTTTCCAGTTCACTGATGGTCGCCGAAAGTATGCCTGCTTTTTCTTCTGTATCTTCAATCTGCACTTTTAAATTTTCCAGAACTTCAGGATCCTGTTCCTCCACCGGAAGCTTCAGCATCTCTTCGTATTGCTGCTTCAAAACAGCCAGACCATCCGACAATTCATTTTTCTTCTGAGTCAAAGAATCCAACTGCTCTTTTAATCCGGCAGACTGGTATTTCATATTTTCCAGTTCTTTACGCCCTTCTTCTATCAGGGGAGCATTTGCTTCCAGTTCTTGTTTCTCTTTATTTAATTTTTCCTTTCCCTGAGCCAAAGCTGCTTCCCCCTGAGAAAATTTTTCTTCTCCCTGAGAGATTTCCCTTTCTTTTTCTGTCAGCAGTTGCTCTCCTTCTTCTAATTGTTTCTCGCCTGCTAAAAGCTCATCTTCTCCTTTTTGTAATTGAACAAATCCCTCTGTCAATTCCTGCTCTTTTGCCGCCAGTTCTTTCTTTCCCACTTCCAATTCGGATTTTTTCTGTTTCAGCAAAGCAGCCTTGCTCTCCAGTTCTTTTCTGGCTGACGCCAGTTGTTGTTTTCCCTCGTCAACCTTTTCGCTCTCTTTTTTCAGAGTCTCTTCTCCGTCTTCCAGTTCCTTTTCTTTCTCTGAAAGTTCCTTTTTCCCATCCTCTAGCTTTTCCTCTCCATCAAGGATTTTTTCTCTGGCGTCCTGCAGTTCTTTTTTTGCATCAGTAATTTCCTGTTTAGCCTCGTCAATATCTTCCTGACCGTCTCCCCGAACCCTTGCATAACGAATCTGGCACTGGCCATCCGAAATATCTTCCAGACGTTCCTGAACCTGATCAATCATTTCTTCATAACGATCACCATAACAAAGCTCTTTTTCCCCGCCTTCCACGGACAGATAGATTTCCGTGTATGCTTCCATGGAAAAAGCCTCTTCTGTCACCAGGGCAAATCCACCTACTGTGCCATTTCCAATCCTGCTGGTTCCCCGATCTAGACTCAGGTAAAAAGGACTGGTTCCCTGCCCCACAATGGTAAATTGAGATAGAGCCAACGTATCTTCCAGGGGATTTTCCTTTTCATTACCGGAAAAAAGCTCCACCGTATCCCCTATCTGATAACCGAACTCCTGAAAGAAATCCCGATCCATAAAAATTTCATTCTTCTTTTGAGGAAGACGGCCTTCTTCCACAGTCACCTGATTCAGATCCGGAGTCATCATCATAACATGAAGTACCGGTTGGGAATCTGCAAGTCTGCATAGCACATCTGCACTATAAGAAGGATTTACCTCTTTTACTCCCTCGATCTCTTCTATTTTTTTTACATCTTCCTCTGTCAGTCCCAGTGTACTCAGTACCCGAATATCCATCAGTTCCGCCTGATCATAATACATATCCGCCGACAGTTCCATATCCGGACTGGCAGCTCGAATACCGGAAAAGAATGCCACTCCCAACAGTACGATAACTAATATAGACAGAAATCGATTGCGACTGTTTTTTATTTCCACAAAAAAGTCTTTTATCAAAATATGTTTCTTTTTCATTCCATCACCACTCTATCGTTTCCACTGATACGGGATGTTCGTTGACTACAGAAGATTTCACTCTGCCATTTTTTATTTTAATCACCCGATCCGCCATAGGAGTAATCGCCGTATTATGAGTAATGACGATCACCGTCATACCTCTTTCTCTGCAGGTATCCTGTAAAAGCTTTAAAATTGCCTTTCCTGTAAGATAGTCCAATGCTCCCGTAGGTTCATCACAAAGAAGCAGTTTGGGATTTTTTGCCAATGCCCGGGCAATGGCTACTCTCTGTTGCTCTCCGCCGGAAAGCTGTGCCGGGAAATTATACATACGTTCTCCCAAGCCTACCTCATTCAGTACAGTTTGGGCATCCAGTGGATTCTGGCATATCTGTGTAGCCAGTTCCACATTTTCCAACGCAGTGAGATTTTGCACCAGATTATAAAACTGAAACACAAACCCAATGTCATTTCTCCTGTATGTAGTCAGTTGACGATTTTTATAATTGCTGATATCTTCTCCATCCACCACAACATTGCCGCCGTCACAGGTATCCATTCCACCCAGAATATTTAAAACGGTGGTTTTTCCTGCTCCACTGGGGCCTACCACCACCGCAAATTCTCCCTTTTCAATAGAAAATGAAATCCCGTCAGCAGCCCGAATCTCAACTTCACCCATATGATAAACTTTTGTCACATCTTTCATGGTCACAATCGTTCCCATACCCATCCCTCCCAACTCTTTACCATTACAATCCCAGATTATCAATCTGACGACTGGTATACTGTTGTAAGCGTTCTTTCAATCGCTGATTTTGCGGAAGTTCCAAATTAAAATCAAGAGATAAAATCTCACCTGCTGCCTCACTGGCCCGTTTCATCACCGAGGCATCCCTAAATATATCCGCAATTCCAAATTCCAGAACTCCGCTTTGCTTCACACCAAATAAATCCCCCGGTCCCCGAAGTTTTAAATCTTCCTGCGCTATATAAAACCCATCATTGGACTGATTTAAAATCTGCAGTCTTTTCGATTTTTCTGCCTGATCTTTACCATGTACAAAAATACAGTATGACTGAAATTCTCCTCTCCCCACTCGTCCTCTCAACTGATGGAGCTGAGCCAATCCAAATCGTTCCGCATTTTCTACCATCATTACCGTAGCATTTGGTACGTTAACTCCCACTTCTACCACCGTGGTAGATACCAGAACCTGTATCTTTCCTGCAGCAAAATCTTCCATAATCTGATTTTTCTCCTTCGATTTTAGCTGACCATGCAAGATCCCTACTACAATGGATGGAGGAAAAACATTTCGAAGAGTTTCCGCATAATCAATCACATTCTCTCCTTCCATCCCCTCACTTTCTTCCACCATGGGACAGATCACATACACCTGCCGCCCTTCTTTGACCTGATTTTCAATAAACCGATAGGCTTTTGGACGGTAACTGGTATCTACCACACAATTTTTTATGGGCAATCTTCTGGCAGGAAGCTGATCTATAATGGAAATATCCAGATCGCCATACAATATGATTCCCAAAGTTCGGGGAATAGGCGTGGCGCTCATAACGAGAACATTGGGTTTCTCCCCCTTTGCGGAAAATATTTCTCTTTGACGTACACCAAATCGGTGCTGCTCATCAGTAATTACAAGAGAAAGACTTTCATACTCCACCTTTTCCTGAATCAATGCATGAGTACCCACGATCATTCTCGCTTCTCCGGAAGCAATCTTTTCATAAATCTGTCTTTTTTCCTTTGCCGTGTTGGAACCGGTGAGAAGAACCGGGCGATATTCTTCCAGAAGTTGATTTTCCTTTAACAATCCTGTCAACGCTTCATAATGTTGCCGGGCCAACACCTCTGTAGGAACCATCAATGCACTCTGATACCCATTTTCTGCCGCCATGATCATGGCAAGAAAAGCAATAATCGTCTTTCCACTTCCCACGTCTCCCTGTACCAGTCGGGCCATCAGTCTTTCCCCTTTTAAATCCCGTTCTATCTCATACCATACATTTTGCTGAGCTTTTGTGAGCTGATAAGGAAGTGATTCGATCACCTCTTCTGTCTTCCATACTTCTTTCATCCTGTAATGATTTTCTTCTGCCTCTGTTTTCTCTTTTAAATGCTGCAAGGCAAGGATAAAAAGAAGAAATTCATCAAAAGCCAGCCGATTTCTGGCAATCAGATAATTTTCCTGATTTTCAGGGAAATGAATCTGAGAAACAGCAAAATTATATTCTGCCAGATGTTCCCTGATACGGATTTCTTCCGGAAGATAATCCTTCTCCAGTTCCATCTGTTCCAGAACTTCCCGCACCATCTTAGTTACAAGATTATTGGTCAGTCCTGCGGTAAGACCATATATGGGCTGCATACTATTTAACTTTTGCTGATAGGCTGCAGGAGTATAAATCTCCGGATGTTCCATCACTCTCTGATTATTCCTGATGGTCATTTTTCCCCGAAATACCATGGTCATTCCTCTTTTCAGAGTATTTCTCAAAAAAGGCATATTAAACCAGGTAAGTCTGCATTTTCCGGTGACATCACCAATCACAGTGGAAATTACTGTCAGATTTCTGACCCGCTTTACATCTATATTTCCTGTGATAGTTCCAATGACCGCTCCCTTTTCCTGATCCTTCAGTTCTCCTATACTCATTGCCTCTCTAAAAATATCGTAGTCCCTGGGATAATACCGAAGCAAATCTCCCACCTGGGTCACGCCCACCTTCTGAAATAGTTTTTCTGTTTTTTCTCCTACCCCTTTCAGCATACGGATAGATTCTGTCTCTTTCATGTCTGATTACTCCAAAACCAAAAGGGTGCCGCAAAACCTGATAAACCACCGGCTCCACAACACCCTCCTCCTGTTATTCTATTTCACTGTCATAAACTATTATTCCACGGAGATGATACAATAGTAAATAGGCTGTCCGCCACAATTCACCTCTACATCGCAGAAATCATAAAGCTCTTCCAATTCTTCTCCCAACTGTTCTGCCTCTTCCTGTGAGAAATCCTCTCCATAGTAAATACTGATCAGTTCAGAGTCCTCTGTCACCATAGCATCCACAGATTCCTTGGCAACAGATACCACATCTCTTCCCACGGAAAGCATACCGTAATCACCGATACCCATGATATCTCCCTGATGAATCTCTTTATCATCAATATGAGTATCTCTTACTGCATAAGTAATCTGTCCCGTTTTTACCCGCTGGATCTCTTCCAACATGGTTTTTTCATTTTCTTCAACCGTCTTCTCAGGAACAAAATTAATCACTGCTGTGATTCCCTGTGGCACCGTCTTCGTAGGAATAACTATGATATTCTTATCTTTTGTCAGCGCCTTTGCCTGATTTGCTGCAAGAATAATATTTTTATTGTTCGGGAAAACAAAAATCGTATCTGCATTTACCCGGTCAATGGCATTCAGCATATCTTCCGTACTTGGATTCATGGTCTGACCTCCTTCGATCAGATAATCCACACCCAAATCCCGGAAAATCTCACCAAAGCCTTCACCGATAGACACAGAAATAAATCCTACTTCTTTTCGTGTTTTCTGTGAATCTTCCTCTGCCTGCTGAGCAGCAACCTTTTCTGCATCTTTGATCAGTTTCTCCTGATGCTCCTCTCTCATATTGTCAATCTTAATTCTTGACAAAGAACCAAAAGTCAAAGCCCGCTGAATAGCAAGTCCCGGATCATTGGTATGTACGTGGATCTTAACGATCTCATCATCTGCCACGCACACAATAGAGTCACCGATAGAACTTAAAAATCCCTTAAATTCCATCTCATCATTCTCACTGAATTTTTTATCCAGTACAATGATAAACTCTGTACAATACCCAAACTTAATATCTGCTTCTGCCTGAGGAGTGATCTTTACCACCTTCGCTGCATCTGCCGCTTCAAAGGTAAGATCAATCTCTTTTCCCATAAATGCATCGAAAGCGCCTTCAAGGACTACCATAAGACCCTGTCCGCCGGAATCCACCACGCCTGCCTCTTTTAACACAGGAAGCATCTCCGGTGTTCTCTGCAGTACCCGGTTACCTTCTGCCAGAACATCTTCAAAAAATGTCTGCAGATCTTCTGCCTCTTCAGCCAACTCCAGCGCTTTATCAGCAACACCTCTGGCAACTGTCAGGATTGTACCTTCTTTTGGTTTCATAACTGCCTTATAAGCAGTCTCCACACCTTTGTCAATAGCTCGGGCAATCGTCACCGCATCCAATTCCTCATACTCACGGATTCTTTTGGTAAATCCACGAAGAAGCTGAGAAAGAATAACACCTGAATTACCTCTTGCTCCTCTCAGAGAACCGGAAGAAATAGCTTTCGCCAGTGTTTCCAAAGTCAGATTGGAAATATCGTTAACTTCCTTTACCGCTGACATAATGGTGAGCGTCATATTTGTTCCTGTATCTCCGTCAGGAACAGGAAATACATTCAGTTCATTGATCCATTCTTTTTTTACTTCCAGATTCTTAGCTCCTGCCAGAAACATCTTGGCAAGCAGTTTGGCATCTATTGTATTCATAGCTTACTAAAGCTCCTCCTTCATTAATCTATCACCCGGACACCTTCTACCAGAATATTAATCTTCTCGATCTCAATACCGGTCAAGGCTTCAACTTTGTACTTAACATTGGCTATCAGGTTATCAGCAACTGCCTGGATGCTCACACCATAAGCCACGATCACATGAAAATCCAGTGAAATCCTGTTATCATTCAAAGAAACATTGATTCCATGTTTCAGGCTGTCTTTTCTTAAAAGCTTTACCAGCCCGTCTTTCATATTCACAGCAGCCATACCCACAATACCGAAACACTCTACTGCAACACTCCCGGCAAATGTGGCAATCACATCTGAATTAATCGTAATCTCTCCCAATGTGGTATTTAAATGCCCTTTCATAGGTTATCCTCCATTTCTATTTGTATCTCTCCGGCACTTAGCAATGCCTTTTTTATAATTCATTTTCATCTGATATGAACTATACTGTATGTATTATAACCTGTTTTGCAGGAAAAAGAAATAATAATTTGAAAAATTTATATTTTTACTTGCAAAAAGATTTCTCATCTGTTAAAATAACTAATGTTGCTAATCTATATATTTTCTGGCAGGAATTGACTGTCGGCTGCAGGATATCAATTTCCTGTGGTGATTATAGAGATATGTGAAAAATATTGGTTAAGGAGGTGCAGTTATGGCAAAGTGTGCGATCTGTGAAAAAGGTGCTCATTTCGGAAACAACGTGAGCCATTCCCATAGAAGATCTAACAAAATGTGGAAATCTAATGTAAAATCTGTAAAGGTTAAGGTTGACGGTGGAGCAAAGAAGATGTATGTATGTACTTCTTGTCTGAGATCCGGTAAAGTTGAAAGAGCATAATATTTGCATTCCTTAACATTGATGATTGAAAAAAGAACTGTTGCTTTGGAGCAACGGTTCTTTTTATTTGTAAACCAGATGATTTTGCGACCATCCGATTATATAGTATAAACTATAATAACAAAATAAAAGGGCGGTATGTTTACTAAAAAACATACCACCCAGGGAATAACCAGATTATCAATATAATGTTTCTTTCAGCTTCGCTATTGTAGGTTCCCAATCCGGAACTAACATATCCTGTCGTTTTACATAAACCACTTTATACATATCATCATAAGGAATTCTGTCTTTTACCAGTTTATACTGGAACAAAGAAGGTGATTTTGCCAACAGAGACCACATTTCATCTTCCGGAATATTATGAGTAACCAAAGGAAGGACATCTTCTACAAAACTATACAGATCTGTAAGACTCATTCCTTTCAATTTTTCCATAACCTTTGTCAATACTGTTCTCTGACGCTCTGTTCTCTGATAATCCGCATGACCCACATAACGAATTCTTGCATAGGCAACTGCCTGAATGCCGGAACAGGTTTTTGTACCTTCTTGAATAAAAAAGTAATTGGTCGGTTCCAGATTCTTGAGTCTGCACATTTCTGTAATATAATTATTGGCTACACGAACTTCTTCTGCTGATAACGTCAGTTCTACACCGCCAACTTTATCAATGATATCAATCATACTGTTAAAATCTACAGAAACATACCGATCCACCTGAATCTTGTAATTTTCTGTAACTGTTTCCAGAAGAAGAGGACCTGCTCCATTTGCATGAGCCGCATTCAGCTTTCTCATACCAATACCAGGAATATTTACATAAGTATCCCGCATCAGCGAAATCATACTGATCTGTTCTTTTTTATAATTTAATGACATCAAAATCATACTGTCAGAATTACCTGCCCAGGATTTATCTCTCCTGTCTACTCCGATAAGCAACACATTATAAACATCGCCGTCATTGGTTATGGGTTCTGCATCTGAAAATTCAGCGATTTTCGCATCTAATTCCTGCTGCTGCTCGTCAGTCAAAATCTCACCCTGTGCATTTTCCGGATCAACCTCTTCCACTTTCTCGTCTTTGTTAGTATAATTTTTCATTGCGTCTTCATCCGCCATATAATTACTGGACTTGTAGAAACTGTGGGTTACAGCATAAACAGTAATTCCCGCCGCAATCAACAGAAATAAAACAACACCAACAACTCCAAGAATAATCTTCTTTTTCTTTGACATACGTTTTTTCATAAGTAACTCCTCTTATCTTTCCATTCCATCTGTTTCTCTCAAACAGATCCTTCACTGCCCAAAACCACTGCTACCGTTCTGCAAAGAATCTTAAGATCCAACCGTAAATTCCATTCTGCAATATACTTATTATCCAACTTTACTACTTCTTCAAAATCTGTAATATTACTCCTCCCGCTGACCTGCCACATACCGGTAAGTCCTGGTTTAATTGCCAGTCTTACTTTGTGATGAGCCTCATACTGTTCAAACTCATCCACTGTAGGCGGTCTGGTTCCAACCAGGCTCATATCCCCTTTCAATACGTTCCAAAATTGTGGAAATTCATCTAATGATAACTTTCGTATTATTTTCCCTGCTGGAAAAATACGGGGATCATCATCCATTTTAAACATAAGACCATTCATTTTATTCTGAGACATCAATTCCTTTTTTCTCTCTTCTGCATCCATATACATGGAACGAAACTTATATATTCTAAACTTTCTTCCATTTCTTCCCACACGGATCTGAGAAAAGAAAATAGGTCCCGGCGATTGCAAATAGATAATTGGCCCAAGAAAAACACATAAAATTCCGGTAAAGAAAAGACCAATTAATCCTCCAACAATATCCATGGCTCTTTTTATAAATACCTGATATGTAGTAGCTGTTTGAATACTTGTGGTCAAAACGCAACATTCTCCCAATTTTTCTACCACTTTATTGGGAAGTTCGCTTTGATTCCAATTAAGATTAATATGTACAGCAATTCCCATTTCCAGAAATCGACCTGTGATATTTTTCTGAATTTCCTCCGGAACACAAATATTCAGAAACACTTCATCAACCACCTGCGTTTTTGCATATTCAAAAATCTCATCCCAATCAGCCACTACCGGAACATCATTTACCTGACTCCCTTTCATCTGTGCATCATATGCCACTGCTCCAATGACCTTAAACGATTGATATCTCTTTTCCTTCAATTGCTGGATACACTGAGCCAATACATTTTCATCACTGATGACCAACATACGAGAACGCTCATCACTGTTTCGCATCTTGTTCCGCACCAGACGTTTCCATATCAAACGCTCTCCATACATCAGCACAATACTGATTCCCCATAATTGAACAAACACCATACGGGAGTACATAGGCTGCAGTTTTGTTATAAACATAAATGAGAATGTCACTGCCAATACAATAGTATTCTGAACAATAACCTTTTTTAATTCAACAAGATAGCCTCTGCGTAAAATATCTTTATAATATTCTCCAAAAACAACTACCATAAACTGAATTAACAGTAAAACACCCGCCATCACCAGAAAATTAGAATCTTCAAAAGGATTCAGCACTCCATGCTTTATCATATGTGATAATGCATACGCAACTTCCAATACGATAAAATCCAAAATCAAAAAATCGAAATGCTTATAAAAGCTTCCCTTTTGTCTTTGATACATACTCTTACACCACTTACTACTTCTAATACATCATTTATTCTACAGTGATTGTCAATTTTGCTTCATTGGATCGGTTTCCTGAAGAATCTACCACATAATAAATCAATTCATAAGTTCCTCTGGTGTTTACATCCAAATCATCACCGCCAATTTGAATCTGTCTATAAAGAGATTCTCGGGAATCCACATCATCTGTGATACTCTCCACATAAGAAATACGATTTACAGATTCTCCCTTTTTGATAGTTACACTGTCTGTAGTTAATTTAATTCGTGGACTTCCTTCTGGCAAATCCTCCTCTTCCGGGTCTGCCTCCTCATTATCTTCCGTATTTTCCAAAGAAGAAGTCTGATCCGTCGTCTCCGGCACTGGAGACGGGGAAGGGGTTACAACTCCTTCTGTGGGAGAAAGCTCTGTTGTGTCATCCGTTTCTTCCTCTTCTGTTGAAGAAGCTGCTGTACTGTTGTTCTGATACTTGACAATTTTATTAGCTTTTCCGATATTATTTTCTTTATCTCTGGCCACATAAACAACCGTTGCCGTCTCTCCATCATCATTGGGATATACACTCTCCACCACAAGACTCTGAGTCACATCTCCATCTCGATTGTCGGTAGCTGTAACACCTTCCAACAATCCTGAATAATCATCGCCCGGAGTAAATATAATCTCATTATTCTGAAACTGTATCTCCGGAGACTTTTTATCCTCTGAAAAACCAATCACAACGGTAACTGCTCCTAAAGCCACACAAGCAACTACCATTAAGACCAAAATACTTTTTTTCATATATTCCTCCCTATTCCCTGGATCTATTTGTCCTCATTTCCGTATTTTCCGTAATATTTTCCATAATATTTACCGTAATAACCTTGTTTAGACATATCCACTTTATTTATTACTACTCCAAGAATAGGACAATTACTTTTTTCTAACTGGCTCTTTACATCCTGGGCAAACCGATAACTGATCACACCAGTCTCTATAACCATAATGGAACCATCACATTCTTCGGCAATGATCGCACTGTCAATTACACTTCCCAGCGGAGGAGTATCCACCAGAATATAATCATAAACTTTTCTCAAAGAAGACAATAATTCCCGAAAATACTTTCCACCTAAAAGTTCGGCTGGATTTGGGGGAACCGGTCCCGCATACACAATATGCATATTTTTTACATTAGTAGCACAGATCACTTCAATCAGCGCAGCCTGCTTGGAAAGATAATGGGTAAGACCTTTTATAGATTCCTTTACCTTTGTTCTTCCCACAAGCACAGATTTACGTAAATCCGCATCAATTAAAATAACTTTCTTTCCAGCTTCTGCCAGTGATACAGCCAAATTCATGGTAACACTGCTCTTCCCCTCATTGGAAGTACAACTGGTGATTGCAATTACTTTTTTATCTTCTCCACAGAACTGAAGATTGGTACGCAAAGATTTATATGCCTCTGCCCCACTGTAATCCAGCTTCTGTGTCTTTATCTCCACATTTACCACAGCGGTTATCTCCTTTTATAGTTTTTGATTTTCTTTTTCTTTGATTTTACATCATTCTTATTCAAAGGAATGGTGCCTAAAGTACTAAGCCCCAGATATCTCTCCACGTCCTCCGAAGTCTTGATTGTGTCATTACTGATATGTGCTATCAAAATAATAGCCACAGCCAGAAAACATCCTAACAAACCGGCAATCATACCATTTTTCATTGTACTTGGACTAAACTTTTTATCCGGAATATTAGCTTCATCCACCACATTTACCGCTTCGGAATTCATAACATTCTGAATATGTTCTGCTGCAATATCACGAATAGCATTTGCAATATCTCTTGCCATATAAGGATCTTCATCTACAATTTTAATTGTAACAATACGAGTATCTGTGGTAGTTTCCACTGTCATCTTATCAATCAGATCCTCATGAGACATATCCAGTCCCAGTTTAGCAATAACAGCTTCTGTAACTGTCCGGCTTTTGATCAACTCCGCATAATCCTTCGTCAGCAAAGTACTTGTCTGCAAATCGCTGTTGGTCAATGTATCATTATTCTGTTTGGTCAACACATACATCTTTGTTATTGACTGATACTGAGGGGTAATAAAAAGCTTTGTACCCACAATGGCAACCAGTGCCAGAATCAGTCCTGACAGGATAATAATTCCTAGCTTTGAAATCAGCAGGGAAAATATCTCCCAAAGATCAATTTCAATTTCATCATCTCTCTGTTGATTCTGTTCCATATCGCTCTCCTATCTGTCTTCCTCAAAAATTTCCCGGGGATTATTAATCAGTATCTTTTCCATGTACTCTTTCCCCATCACCTTCTCTATGTAAGCAGCACACTTACCCATAGAGGGGGATCTGTCTTTCATATTATGTGCATCTGATCCGATTAAATGTAAAAGATTTCTTTTCATAGCTTTTTTGCAAAAACGCTTCATGGTAAAACCTTCTGCTCCTATGATACTGTCTGCATTCATCTGAATATAGACACCCATCTCTACTAATTGCTCCAACCCATCCATATTTTTTGAAATTGCCGGATAACGTTCAGCATGAGCTATAATAGGTTCATATCCATGAGTAAGCAAGGTATAGCATCTTTCTTGAATCTTTCTGAAATCAGATCTTTCTGAAAATTCCGAAAGAACACAGCGTGTCCCTCCCATGGTGGGACGTCCTCCTTTATCCAGCATATCTACCATATCCATGTTGGCATGATATTCACATCCAAGAAGAACTCTGAGATCCGGATAAATTCTGGAAGCTTCCGCTTTTACCAACTCATATTGCTGCTGAATCTTTTCCAAAGAAGATTCAAACATATTTTTTCTGTAATGAGGTGTGGCAAAAATAGTTCTTACTCCATCCTGATACTCTTTTTCCAGTATCTTTACCGTTTCTTCCATATCCTTTGCACCATCGTCTACCTGGGGAAGAATATGGGTATGTACATCATAAAATCCTGACATTTTTCCCTCCTATCTTTAAAACAGCCGACACCAAAACAGCTCCACAAAAGTTCTGTCCTGGAGCCTGTAATAAAATGTCAGCCTTTTCAGCTACTTATTATAACCTTTTTTGGGGGATAAAACAAGGAATAATTTATAAAATAGAGCGTATTCGTTACGTCTCTCCTCTATTTATCTTTAAACAAAATATCGTATTCATAAAATGTATATTCTCTACATAATAGGATTCCTCTGCTTTTACTTACTTTATGTTTGAATTAATTACTGAATCAGTAAGACACTCTTTCTAAGAGTTTTAATGATCCCCATGCCGTAGCGGCATGGGGCAGATATGTTCCGGTAATCAAAATACCGCCGTATTTTACTTTTCCGAATTGAAATAATCTTCTGTCTCTTTTTCAAAAACGGATATAGAATCAACCCTGGCAGCCTTCTTAAGTAAAATCTTCAGCTTTGTAATATCATCCAGCTTTCCGATTTTATCCCGTAGCTCCTTTGGAATCTCTCCCAGCTCTTCCAGAAGTTCGAAAATATCCTCTTTTTTTGCTTCTAATCTGCCTTCCTGCTTTCCTTCCTGCTTTTCTTCTTTCAACATCTCTTCGAAAATCATATAGCGCTCTCCCATCTCACGGTCCGTCTTAATCCTGCGGATGGTCTCCTGGAACTGTCGGACCAGTTCATCCTGGAAATCATCTTCGCTTTCTTCCAGATCAGCCGTTACAAACTTCAGAAACCTGACAAGTCCCTCCGGCACTTCTGTTTCATTTCTTCCCCGAGTGTTCAGGAAGATGGTACAGCTACCATCCTCTAGCTTCACTTTCCTGTCTTCCTGGCATTCATTTTTAAATGTGTAGCAGTAAAGCCCCTGTCCAAAGGGATCGAAATCGCATACAAAGATCACAAAGGTATCCGGAATGGTTTCGTACTCTTCTCCGCTCTCCAGGTATTCCATCACCATCTGGCTGTGATAATAACGGCTTCTCTTTCCCAGGGATCTTTTCTTCCTTACCTGCATCTCCACATTGTAATGGGTATGGTTCTCATCCTCTGCATAAATATCCAGGCGGACTCCCTTATATTCCGGATGGTAAATGATACTCTTTTCCTTACTCACCACCACACGGGCAATGGGAAATCCCAGTACCATCTCCAAAAAACCTTTGCAATTCTCTTCCACCCGCATCACTGCTCCGAAAAGAAAGTTATCCTTAATCGTCAGGTCCTGTAATGTTTTTCGTCTCTTCATGTTTCCTCCTGTTCTACAGAGGAATCCTATGGAAAAAGTATAACATAACTTCAGGTTTTACTCAACGAGATTTCACTCCAAAACGAAGGAAAATCGGATACAGATACGATGCCCCAAACGTCCCCAGGTCTTTTGCTCTCCTGTTTTCCGCTAATCTTAACACAGCCAACTTCCTCTGTCGGTACTTTCTGGAACGCTCAGCATCAAGACTTACTTCTCTGGCATTATAAATTCCCTTTTTGTAAGGGAGATAGGAATGAACCGATGCTCTGCTCAATCCTGTAGTATCCATAATCTCCTCTATGGTTCTTCCCTGTTCTTCCAGCTCCTGAATTTCATTAGAAATATCTGTAGAATACACACCGGCTGTTATCAATATTTTCCGTACCTTCAACAATGTGACATCAAACTCCGCTGCCACATCACGAAGAGAGGCTTGCGGTGATTTCTCATAGTATTCCGCCATATCCTTTAAAAATTCATTCATAATCATCTCAGCATTGTAATCTGGATTCTTTCTCGGTCTTGACATCCTATTTACTCTTCCTTATACACGTATTGTTTTGGCTCTGGTTCCATAATAAGCTGCATCTCTCATCGTTAAAGCGATAGCTTCTGTGTGTGTCAGACCAGATTTTCTGTGAGTAGCGAATACTTCTTGAACCTGATCGGCAAGAGCAGATTCATACACGCCGGCGGTGATCAGGAGCTTACGCACCTTGATGG